>JAEXLC010000186.1 GCA_023445495.1 Pseudomonadota bacterium
GGGGGGCGGCGCGCCCCCGCCCGCGCCCCCCCCCCCGGACGAGAGCTCAGTAGCGGCGGACGCTGCGGCTCCGCGAGACGCCATGACCTCGGAAGCCGGTCGAGGCCCGGCGGGCACTCCAGCCGCCATCGCTGCGGACGCGGTTGTAACTATGCGAGGCGATCGCCCCGTCGGACTTGCGGACCACGCTGGTGCCGCGGCTGACATTGCCCTGGCCGTCCCGCGTCACGGTGCGCGAGCCTTGGTAGTTGGGTCGGTCGACCGTGGTCGAGTGCGACGACTGGGCATGGGCGGGCAGGGCGATCAGGGCCAGGGGGGCGATAAACAACAGGCGCTTCATGGCTTTTCTCCGTGGGTTGCTGCCCCCCTAACGGTCGACCGGAAGATTCCCTTCGCGGTCCATTTCGGCCCGCCGCCGCTCCCGCCAGGCACGGCGCCGCTCGAAGCGCTCGCGGATCGCCTGGGCCCGCGGGCTTTCGGAGATGGCGCGGGCGATGGGGTGCGGGTCGCCCTGCTCGCGCAGCTCCTGGGCGCGCGCGGCGATCTCGGGATGGCGTTCCGCCACGCGGCGGCGTAGCGCCTCGCGCTGCTCGGGCGGCATCGCCTGGATCCGGGCCCGGATTGCCTCGCGGCGTTCCAGCCGGCGGGCGAGGACAGGGTTGGTCTCCTCCAAGGCCGGTGCAAGCGTCGCTTGCGGCACCGGCTTTGCCGCCTTGGGACGCGGAGGATGCATCACCGGCGTCGGCCTGGGGGCGGGCGAGAAGACCGCGGCGATCGCAGGCAGCGGATCGGGCAGCTTGCCGAGCACTCCCGAGGCAGCGGCAGCAGCGCTGGTGAGCAGCAGCACGCCGGCGCCGGTGAAGAGCGCGCGGTGGCGGCGGATGCTTCCGCGCAGCGTCCGCCGGTGCTGCGGCAGGTGGCCGGCCAGCGCCGCCGCCGTCACGTCCCTGCCGAAGCCGGCGCGCAAGGGCGGCGCGCTTGCCCGGTCGAGCGCGGCGCGTTCGCCGGCGGTAAAGGGCTCGCCGCTCACGCCGCGTGCTCCAGCGATACCAGCCCGCGTGCCGCCAGTGCTTCCCGCATGGCAGTGCGTGCTCGAAATAACAGCGACTCGAAGGCCTTGAGGTTCATGTCCATCGCGGTGGCTGCCGCATGGTTGGGCAGCTCCTCATAATAGGTGAGCACGATCGCGGCGCGGTGGCGCTCGCTCACAGCGCCGAGTGCCGCCACCGCCTGCGCCCGCAGCCGCTCGGCATCGAGCAGCGCGTCGGCGGCGGGGCTCTCGTCGGCGCGCTCGGGCACGGGCTCGGCGCTGGCGAAGCGGCGGCGGCGCAGTCGATCGAGGCACAGGTTCATCGCCACCCGGGTCAGCCAGGCCGCGATCCCCGAGCGGCCGGCCTTCCACCCGCTCGCCTGGCTCCACAGCCGCAACAATGCTTCCTGCGCCACGTCCTCGGCCTCCGCGGCATCGCCGATCATCCGCCAGGCGATGCGATGCAGCCGCTCGGCATGCAGATCGACGACATGCGAGAATGCCACCGCATCGCGCCGAGCGATCCGGGCCATCATCGCGTCGTCATCGCCACTCTGCATCAACACCCGACCGGCATAGACTGTCCTGCACTGCAGGCGCTTAACGGCCGGCCGCGCAAAACCCTTCGCGGCTTTTCCGGGTCAGGCGTCGCCCAGTTCCAGGATCACCGCCCACTCGTCCTCGCGCACCGGCGTGACCGACAGGCGGGACTGGCGCAGCACTTCCAGCTTGGCGAGCCGCGGCTCGGCCTTGAGCATCGCCAGCGTCACCGGCTTGCCGAGCCTGCGGACCGGCTTGACCGCGACGCTCGCCCATTTGCCGTCATCGCCGTCCGGCTGCCAGGCGCGGGTGATCTCCATGATTCCGACCGCGGCCTTCTCGGTGTTCGAATGGTAGAACAGCGCCAGGTCGCCCGGCTCCATTTCCTTGAGGAAATTGCGCGCGGTATAGTTGCGCACCCCGTTCCATTCGGTGGCGCCCTCCTTGATGAGGTCGTCCCAGCCATAGACATGGGGTTCGGAGCGCAGCAGCCAGTATCGCATGCCCGGGGGCTTAGCCGCCTAAACCGCCGCTTAACAACCGATTCCGAACCAGTTCAGCCACCGAGCGTTATCTCCATAACCTCAGCGCCGCGACTCGTCCCTCCTCGGGCAGCCGGAGGCGCCAGCAGTTGAGGAGGATATGATGTTCAAGTTCACGCAGAGGGTCGTGCTCGGCTTCGCCATGGGCGCCGCCGCACTCACCGCCTTCGCCCCGTCGGCCGAGGCGCAGCGCTATCGCGGCGGCTATTATGGCGACCGCCATTATCGCGGCCATGACGATACCGGCACCGCGATCGTCGCGGGCATCGCCGGCCTGGCCATCGGTGCCGCGATCGCCAGCAACAACGACCGCCGTTATGATCGCCGCTACGACTATGATCGCAGCTACTACCGCGACCACGGCTATTACCCGACCGACGGCTATTATTACCGCAACGACTACCGCGCGTATCGCGGCTATTGCGAGACCCGTCGCGTCTGGGATCCGTATCTCGATCGCCCGGTTCGGGTGCGTTACTGCCGCTAACACTTTCAGGGGGGTGGTCACTGGCCGCCCCCTTGTTACGCTGCGGCCATGGGCACCGATTCGCATCTGCAGCCGCAGACCCTCGCCGTTGATCCTTCCGATCCCTATCGGCGGGAGGCCCAGACCTTCCCCAAGCTCAATGACGACATGGCCGGGCGCGTCGCCGCATTCGGCAGCGTCGAGGACTGGCCGGACGGCGGCATGCTGTTCGAGCGCGGCGAGCGCAGCGTCGATTTCTTCCTGGTCCTCGAAGGCGCCGTCGAAGTGCTCGATGCGAACGTCAAGGGCTGCGAGCATGTCGTCCATGTCCATGGGCCGCACCAGTTCACCGGCGAGCTCGACCTGTTCAACGACCGCAAGATCCTGGTCAGCGCCCGGGCCCGCCCCGGCACCAAAGTTGCCCGGGTCGAGCGGCTTGCCTTTCGCCGCCTGATCGCCGCCGAGCCGGATATCGGCGAAGTGGTGATGCGCGCCTTCATCCTGCGCCGGGTGGGGCTGATGCTCCACGGCGAGGCCGGGATCGCGCTGATCGGCCCCGCCCACGGCGCCGCCACCTCGCGGATCGAGAGCTTCTTGCGCCGCAACGGCCTGCCCCACCGCCAGATCGACACCGAGACCGATGCGGACGCCGGTGGCTTCCTCGAATGTTTCCAGCTCAGCCCCGAGGATCTGCCGGTGGTGGTGGTTCGCGGCCAGACGCTGCGCCGGCCGAGCAACGGCCAGGTGGCGGACGCGCTGGGCCTCACCGTCGAGCTCGACCCGAGCCATGTCCATGACGTGGCGGTGGTCGGCGGCGGGCCGGCGGGGCTCGCCTCCGCCGTCTATGCCGCGTCGGAAGGGCTCGACACCATCGTCATCGAATCGATCGCACCGGGCGGCCAGGCGGGGACCAGCTCGAAGATCGAGAACTATCTGGGCTTTCCGACCGGCATCTCGGGCCAGGCGCTTGCCGGGCGGGCCCAGGTGCAGGCGCAGAAATTCGGGGCGCGGCTGCTGATCTCGCGCGGCGCGGTGGGGCTCGACTGCTCGCAGACACCGTTCACCGTGCGCCTCGACGACGATACCGAGATCAAGGCCCGCGCCGTGGTCGTCGCCACCGGCGCCCGCTATCGCAAGCTCGACCTGCCCAATTATGCCGTGCTGGAAGGCAATGGCATCTATTATGCCGCGACCAACATGGAGGCCGGGCTGTGCGCCGGGCAGGAAGTGGTGGTGGTCGGCGGCGGCAATTCGGCGGGGCAGGCGGCGATCTACCTCGCCCGCAGCGCCGGCCACGTCCATGTGCTGGTGCGCGGCAAGGGGCTGGCCGACACCATGTCGCGCTATCTGATCGAACGGATCGAGGCATCGGACCGGATCACGCTCCACCCCTTCACCGAAGTGACCGCGCTGGAAGGCGAGCGGCATTTGGAGGGGCTGAGCTGGACCGACCGCAAGACCGGCGAGACCAGCCGCCGCAAGGTCGGGGCGCTGTTCGTCATGATCGGCGCCGTGCCCTCGACCGACTGGCTGGAGGATTGCCTGGCGCTCGACTCCTCCGGCTTCGTGCGGACAGGCAGCGGCGAGACCTTCTTCTGCTCGTCCAAGCCGGGCATCTTCGCGGTCGGCGATGTCCGATCGGGATCGGTCAAGCGGGTCGCTTCCGGGGTGGGCGAAGGATCGGTGGTGGTCTCCTCGATCCACCGTTATCTTGAAAGCCTGCGCCAATAGCGGCAAAGGGCTCGGCCATGAGTGATACGCCTCCGGACCGCCTGTCGGTCAACCAGAACAGCCCCTTTTTCCAGCGCGAGCTGCTGGAGCGCGGCATCGGCATCCGCTTCAAGGGCGTCGAGCGCCGCGACGTCGAGGAATATTGCATTTCCGAGGGCTGGATCCGCGCCGCGCTCGGCAACAAGGTCGACCGCAAGGGCAATCCGCTGACCATCAAGCTCAACGGCCCGGTCGAAGCCTGGTTCGAGCGCCCGGCCGCCGGCGAAGCGGAAGAGACCGCCGAGGGCTGATCCTCAACCCTTTGGTTGAACGATTCATTGAATCTCTTGATACTCCCACGTGTGCGCGTGGGAGCGCGGCTTCGCGCGCTTCGGATGGGTTCGACGATGAGAAAGAGCCTGTCGGGAGTGGCAGGTGAAATCCTACATTGGAAGCCTTTTGCTCCCCGGTGAGGGACAGGCAGAGACGCCTCACATCCATCGTCACCCTGAACTTGTTTCAGGGTCCAAGGTTGGACCTGGCCATGGCCTGGCGGATCGGGCGGTGTCGCCCGCCGCGGGTTGGATGCTGAAACGAGTTCAGCATGACGGTGGGGCTTGGGGTAGCGGCTCGGCGGTTCGCGGGCTGGGTGGTGATTCCGGCGTTCGAGGGTTTTGGAGGCCTGATGTCCTTCGTTGCCCTGAACTTGTTTCAGGGTCCAAGGTCGGGCTTGGCCATGGCCTGGCGGATCAGGCGATATCGCCCGCCGCGGGTTGGATGCTGAAACGAGTTCAGCATGACGGTGGGTTTGGGGCGGCTGCTCGGCAGTTGCCGGGCCGAATGGGGATGCCGGCGTTCGAGGGTTTTGGAGGCCTCACACCCTTCGTCACCCTGAACTTGTTTCAGGGTCCAAGGTTGGGCTTGGCCGTGACCTGGCGGATCGGGCGGTGTCGCCTGCCGCGCGTTGGATGCTGAAACGTGTTCAGCATGACGGTGGGTTTGGGGCAGCGGCTCGGCAGTTCGCGGGCTGCACGGGGATTCCGGCGTTCGAGGGTTTGGGAGGCCTCATGTCCCTCGTCACCCTGAACTTGTTTCAGGGTCCAAGGTTGGGCCTGGCCGTGGCCTGGCGGATCGGGCGGTGTCGCCTGCCGCGTGTTGGATGCTGAAACGAGTTCAGCATGACGGCGGGGTTTGGGGCAGCGGCTCGGCAGTTCGCGGGCTGGGTGGTGATTCCGGCGTTCGAGGGTCTTGGAGGCCTCATGTCCTTCGTCACCCTGAACTTGTTTCAGGGTCCAAGGTTGGGCTTGGCCATGGCCTGGCGGATCGAGCGGTGTCGCCTGCCGGGCGTTGGATGCTGAAACGCGTTCAGCATGACGGTGGGGTTTGGGGAAGCGGCTCGGCAATTCCCAATGTCGGCGCCAGGTCGTTCCATTCGGGGTTCTGGCGTTCGATCAGGTTGCACTTCCAGTCGCGGTGCCAGCGTTTGAGCTGCTTCTCGCGGGCGATTGCCGCGTCCATGCATTCCGCGACTTCGTACCAGACCAGCCGGTAGACCCGGTGCTCATGCACGAAGCCGCCTGTGATGCCATTGCGATGCTGGAACAGTCGGCCGGGCAGGTCCGAGGTTACTCCGATATAGATCGTGCCCCTCGGACCGCTGGCGAGGATATAGACGCAGGGTGTTCGTTCCCGCGCCATCGGTTCACCCCCCGAACGCCGCCCTTGCCGCGTCCTCGAAGGCCTTGAGCGCGGCCATGTGGGGGAAGGGGCCGTGGCTGATCCTGGCCACGCCGGTTTGCGCCACCGCCCTGGCCTCGGGCGCGCCGGGGAAGGCCATGAAGTTTACCGGCAGCGGTACGGCCTTCGCCACCCGCTCGAGCAGGGCGAGATCGGCCAGGCCGGGGACGAAGAAGCCGCTGGCGCCGGCATCGGCATAGGCCTTGCCGCGCTCGATCGCCGCGTCGGCCATCGCCGGGTCATGCGTGTCGCCCGGCGCGATCAGGAAGATGTCGGTGCGGGCGTTGAGGAAGAAGTTCGGGCCGACCGTCCAACGGATCGCGGCGATGCGGGCGGACTGCTCCGCAACGTCGTGCATCCCCCGTGCCGCCGTGCTGTTGCTGGCGACGACCTGGTCCTCGAAATTGCAGCCGATCGCGCCGGTGGCGGCAAGCTTCTCGACATTGGCGGCGACCGCATCGGGATCGACCGCATAGCCGCCCTCGAAATCGACGCTGACCGGCAGCGCCACCGCGCCGGCGGTGCGCCGGGCATTGGCGAGCGCAAGCTCGAGCGGCAGCGCTTCGGCATCGTCATAACCATGCGCGGTCGAGACCGAGGCGCTGCCGGTGGCGATCGCCTTCGCCCCCGCACGCTCGGCAACGCGGGCGCTGCCCGCATCCCACACGTTGAACAGGATCACCGGATCGCCGGGCACGTGCAGCGCGGCGAAGCTCTGGAACTTTGCGGACATTTGGGAACCCCTCTTGTTCTCTTATTGTTCTAGAGAAGCGGCGGCGCCGTCGCAAGAGTCCGTAGCGTCCTTTTGTGTTGGATGGCGTTAGCTGGTGCGGGTTTCGCGCCAGATGCAGCGTGTTTGCGCTACCACCCCGCCGCACGGCCGGGGTGGTAGCGCAGGGATGGAACCGCGGGCTGCTCAGTGCAGCCGGGTGCTTGCCGGGGCGTTGCGGCGGACGGGATTCGCCGGGGTATCCGCGACCTGGAACTGCGCCGCGCTGTCGGCGAGCACTTCGACTTCGTCGCTGAGCTTGCGGGCAGTGGCGGAGGTTTCCTCGACCATCGCGGCATTCTGGCGGGTTGTGGCGTCCATCGTGCCGATCGCGCTGCTGATCCGGCCGATCGCGGCGGCCTGGGTCTGGTTGTCCTCGGCCATCGCGCCGAGCAGCTGGTGGACCTGGGCGACATGCTCCGAGATGCTGCCGAGCGCGCCATCGACCTTGCCGACCGCGCCGACGGCGTTCTGGATGTCTTCCTGGGTGACGGTCAGCTGCTCGCGGGCGCGCTTGGCTTCCTCCTCGGCGCGCATCGCCAGCGCGGAGACGAGATCGGCGACGACGGCGAAGCCGCGACCCGCCTCGCCGGCACGGCCGGCTTCCACGGCGGCGTTCATCGCGAGGACGCGCGTCTGGAAGGCGATCTTGTCGAGGCCCTCGATCACATCGTCGATGCCCTTGGCGCTGTCCGACACGCGGCCCATCGCACCGACGACTTCGTCGGCGACGGTGCGGCTCTCGCGCACGGTGAGGATCGCTTCGTCGGCGCGGGCGACGACGCCGTCGGCGCTGATCGCGATCGCCTTGAGCCGGTGGTCCATCTGGCCGATCGCCTCACTGGTCTGCTCGAGGCTGGCGGCAGTGCTTTCGGTGCGGCGGGCAAGGTCTTCCGAGGCGGCGGCGATCTCGCTCGAGGCGAGGCGAATCGCCTCGGTGCCGATGCCGACCGAGCCGATCAGCTTGCTCAGGCTCTCCACCGCCTGGGTGAAGTCGGCTTCGAGCGCGGCATAGGTGGCGGGCAGGCGCCCGGCGATGCCGCTGCGCAGATCGCCCTTGGCGAGCGCGGACAGGCTGGCGCTGACCGTTTCGATGACGGTGGTCAGTTCGGCCTCGTGGCGGGCGCGCTCGGCGGCGGTGCGCGTCTCGATCTCGGCGCGCTGGCGGGTCTCGGTGTTGAGGGCGTCGATCAGCCCGGCGAGCTGGGCGGAGAGGAAGACGAGCGCGCCGGTCTCGGCGATCAGGATCACCGCGTGGAGCAGGATGCGGCCGAGGCCGCCGCCGTTCAGGAACACCCAGTCGGGCACCAGCATGCCGAGGCCGAGATGGTGGAGCGCGACCACGGCCGCGCCGGCGACGATCGCGCGCCAGTCGACCAGCATCGCGGTGGTGGCGAGCGAGGCGAAGAACAGCATGTGGAGGTCGACCTGCCAGGGCTGGCCCTGGAAGACGAACAGCATCACCGCGGGCTGGGCGACCATCGTCATGGTGACGACCATGCGGGCCTGGGCATCGGTGCGGCCGCTGAGCGCCAGCCAGATCGGCCAGGCGGGCAGCGCGAGCGCGAGGAACAGGGCGACGCCCTCATTGCCTACGCTGGTGAAGAAGGTGCCGACGACGGTGGCGAGCGCCATCACGCCCATCAGGGCGGCGAGCAGCTTCATGCCCATGCGGCGCATCGCGTCGAGGGAAAGTTCGGTCATTGCTGGGGTTCCATCTGGAATTCGCCGCAGATGCGCGGCGATACGCTGACGAGGATCATGCCGCGGCGGAGCGCGGCGGGGAGCAGGCGGGCACGGTCGCCCTCGACGAAGCGCGAGCGCGGCAGCGGGCCGACGGCGCCCGGGATTCCGCCGGCCGCGAGCGCGGCATCCTCCACCGTGGCGGCGCTGGCGGGATAGAGCGGGACGAGCAGCATCGTGCCGTTCACCGGCGGCGCGAAGATGAGCAGGCCGGGGGCGAGCAACAGCATCGCCTGCCACGCAAGCGCGAGGGACAGGCGGCTTCGCGGCGCGGCTGTCGCCGGAGAGGCTGGGCGCTGGTGCACCCTCCATTATAGAAAAATCGCGGGCGTGCCGGTGGCGGCGCGCCCGCGACTGCGGTTTTTCCTAAGGGTGCGGTGCCTAGTGGACGAAGCGCGCGACGACGTCGCGGTAGCTGCGGCTCACCTTCACCTGCGCGCCCGAATCGAGCACGAGGAAACACTCGCCATTGGTGTGCGGCTTGACCTGGCGGACGAGGTCGAGATTGACGATGGTCGAGCGGTGGACGCGCTGGAACCGGCGCGGATCGAGCCGCTTCTCCAGATCCTTCATCGTCTCGCGCAGGATCAGCGTGTTGTCGCCGGTGTAGATGCACATGTAATCGCCGGCCGCGTCGATCCGCTCGATCGTGTCGACATCGACGCGGAAGATCTGGCCGCGATCCTTGATGTTGATGAGCTTCTCGAAGCGGCTCGATGCCATCTCGCCATCGACGGCGCTGGCGGCGATCTCGTCGGCCGCGTCGGGCGCGACTTCGGCGAGCACTTCCTTGAGCTTTTCGATCTCCTCGACGCCGCGCTTCTCGCTCAGGCGCTGGCGCACCCGCTCGATCGTGTCGGCGAGCCGGGCGGGTTCGACCGGCTTCATGAGGTAATCCATCGCCTGCGCCTCGAAGGCGCGGATGGCATGATCGCTATAGGCGGTCACGAACACGAACAGCGGCGGTTCGACTTCCATCAGGCCCTGGACGACGGAGAAGCCGTCGAAGCCGGGCATCTGGATGTCGAGGAAGACTAGGTCTGGCTTGTGCGTCTTGATCGAACGGATCGCTTCGCGCCCGTTCGAGCATCTGTCGATGATCTCGACATCTTCATGTTCCTGGAGCCGGAGCTCGAGCCCCTGAATTGCCAGGGATTCGTCGTCTACCAGGATGGTCCGAATGGTCATGCGGCCTCTCGATTAGGTTCCTCGATCTGGAACGGTATCTCGATCTCAACGCGGAACCCTTTCCCTGGGTCCGAACGCGCATCAAATCTATGATCAGGCCCATATGCCTGGGCCAACCGTTCCTTGATATTGGCGAGCCCCACGCCGGTTGAAAGAGTCGGCCGCTGCCTTGCCTCGATCAATCCCGGACCCGTGTCGGATACGGTGATCTGCACTCGTTCTCCGGCGAGCCGAGCGGAGACGGTGATTTCGGCGCCTTCTTCCTGCGGCGTCACCGCATATTTGATCGCATTCTCGACCAAGGGCTGGAGCAGCAGCGAAGGCAGCCGCGCCTTGGCGACGCGCTCGTCGATCTCGAACACCGGGCGGAGGCGATCGTCGAAGCGCATCTTCTCGATCTCGAGATAGAGCTTCAGCGTCTCGGCCTCCTGGCTGAGGGTGACGTGCGCGGTCGGCTCGTTGGCGAGCGTGTAGCGCAGGAAGGAGGAGAGGCGGCTGAGCATGATGTTCGCCCGCTCGGTCTGCTTGAGCAGCACCAAGGTCGAGATCGAGTTCAGCGTGTTGAACAGGAAATGCGGGTTGAGCTGGTAGCGCAGCATCGCGAGCTGGGCCTGGCTGGCCTGCATCTCCAGCGCCTGCATCTGATCGATCTGGCGCTCGACGATGAGGTAGAAGTTGATCGCGAAATAGAGCGCCGACCAGCCGGCCAGCACGGTGAAGTTGATGAACACCGTGCCGACGACAAGGTTTATCGAGATGCTCGGCTCGGGCATCTTGATGAACGAATAGATGAAGGCGTCGAGCACCGCGTAGATCACGGTGGCGGTGCCGAGCGTGGCCACGGTCAGCAGGATCGCGGGGATGCGCGGCAGGCGGCGATAGGTGCCGTACAGCGTCGAGAGCAGCAGCGTGAGGCAATAGCCGATGATCGCCTCGATGATCACCGCGATCACGCCTTCGACGCTGAAGCCGTTCGATAGTGACACCACGGTGCGCAGCAGCAGATAGCCGGTCCAGCCGCCCGCCTGGAGCATCCAGAAGGCGCGGTTCTTGTCCTCGAAGAACGGACGCGACAGCGCGACCGGAGGCTTTACCGGCTGCGCGAAGAACGGAGAGCTTGGGTCGAGGGTCGCCACGAACCCGCCTCTACCATCGGCGCGGCGCAAGGGCAAAACCGCGAGTGCCCGAAACGAAAACCGCCGCCCCGGTTGCCCGGAGCGGCGGAATTCGTTGCCACAAGGCGGTTGGCTTAGAAGCCGACCACCAGGGTGCCGGTCAGCGAACGCGGCGTGCCGATCACGACGTTCGGAACGCTGAAGCGGTTCGACGCGCCGCCGAAGCCACCAGCGTAGAACTCGTCGAACAGGTTGCCGACGTTCAGCTGGAAGTAGGTGCGGTCATTGGCACCGTCGATGATCTTTCCGAGGTTCACGCGGATGTCGATGTCGACGATGTTGTACGACGGGGTCTTGGCGCCATAGACGGTCAGGAACTGGCCCGCGGCGGTGCCGGTCGAAGCGTTGTAGCAGCTCAGGCCGGTGATGGTGCCGCCGCCGGTGCCGGCGCCGTTGAAGCACTGGCTGATCGGCAGGTTCTCGTCGTTGACGTAGCGCGGACCGGTGCGCTTGGCCTGGAGACCCAGGTCAACCGGACCGAGCGTGCCCTGGACGCGGCCACCGAAGGTGTAGACCGGCGCGCCGCTCTCACGCTTGCCGGCGGTCTGGTAGTAGACATCGACGCCCGGGGTCGCAGCGTTGCGATCGGTGTCGACGTTACGGCCGAGCAGCAGGTTGTCCTTGATCTTCGAGTGCAGGTACGAACCGAAGACATAGACGAGCAGGTTCTCGGCCGGCTTGTACGACAGGCTGGCGTCGAAGCCCCACTTGGTCACCGAACCGAGGTTGCGGGTGATGACCTGATCCAGCTCGGGATCATAGGCGCTGGCGATACGGTCCTTGTAGCTGGTGTACCAGCCCGCGAGGACGCCCTGCACCTTGCTCGACGAGTAGCGCAGGCCGGTCTCGAACGTGTCGGTGATTTCCGGACGCGGCTTGGCGCCGTCGACCGTCGTCGGGAAGTAGAACGCGTTGTACAGGATGTCCGTACCCGGGACCGAGATGCCCTTGTTGTAGCTGGCATAGGCCTGCAGGTGCTGGACCAGGTCCACCGTGACGTTCACGTCCGGCAGCGCGCGGCTGTACTTGTAGGTGCGGTTCTGCGGAGCGGCGAAGCCCGACACCACGCCCGTGGTCGCGTTGTAGCTGTACGGGTTGGCGGCGGCATAGGCAGCGACCTGCGACGGCGCGACGCAAGCAACGTTGCCGTTGGCTGCGACGGTGAAGCAGTGCTGGTTCAGGTCACGCTGGAAGAACTTGCCGGTCAGGCCGAGGTTGACGGTGACCGGACCGAACTCGCCGCGATACTGACCCGCAACGAGGTTCAGCGTCGCATAGGAGAGGCGGTCGCGCTTCTGGAGCGAGCTGCCGTCGGCCTGCTTGATCGGCACGTTCACGGGGAACACGTCGCTCGGCTCGCCATTGCTGAGCACATAGGCGTGCTCGCCGGTCTGGCGGTGACGGCCGCGATCGAAGGTGTAGCTCAGGCGGAAGCGATGACCCTCGGCGATGTCGTACACCAGCGACGAGCTGACGATGTAGCGACGGGTCTGGGTCTGGCTCGGGTTGAGGATGTAGACGGTGTCGAGAAGATCGCCGTCGCCGTTCAGGTCACGGCCCACCCAGGTGCCGAAGCCGCTCGGCGAGGTGTTGCCCGGGTTGTTGCCGGTGTTGAGCACGCCGGTGTAGCCGGTGCCGCGGCCGCCGCTGAGCGTCGCGAAGCCTTCATTGGCCGCAACCACGCCGCCGCCATTGGCCTTGGTGTACTGGTAGCTCGGGTCGACCGTCAGGATCAGGCCGGGAGCCAGCGTCAGGCGCAGGTTGCCGCGGATGTTGCCGGTGTTCGACGGGTTGTAGCGACGGTCGAATTCCGAACCGCAGCTCGCGCCGGCGGTCGGAGCGGCCGGTGCCGGGGCGACCGCATCGGCGACGCCCGGACGACCCACGGCCATCGTGCAGCCGTAGTTGATGTCGTAGAAGCGCTCTTCGCGGGTCAGCGGGAAGCGGTTCGCGGTGTTCGGGCCGACGATGCGCGGGGTGGTGCCGGTCGTGGCCGGGGCCGAGCGCAGGTCGGTGCGGAGCGGAACCGAACCGAAGAAGTTGTTGCGGTTCTCGTTATAGTGGCCGGCGATCGCGATGAAGTCGCCGTTCGAGCCCAGCGGCTGATAGATGCGGCCGTTATACTGCTGCTTGCGCAGCTTGCCGTAGTTGTTGAACGGCTGGCGCGCGTCGATGTTCGAGGCCGAGAAGAACGCCTTGGTGCCGAAGCTGGTGAACTCGCCGGTGTCGACCATGCCGAACATGCGGAAGATCGGCTGGTTGCCCGAACCCGCGGCGAGATAGTCGCCATAGGTGCCGCTCAGCATCACGTGGAATTCGTTGCTGGGCACGCGGGTGCGGATGTTGATCGTGCCGCCCGAAGCCGACGCGGTCGGGCTGTCGACGTCGGTCGAGCCGAGGCTGACGCTGATCGAGTCGAGGGTTTCCGGATCCTGCTGCTGGTTCGAGTAGATCGCGTAGTTGCCCGTGTCGTTCAGCGGGATACCGTCGATCGTCTGCGAAATACGGCTCGAGTCGAAGCCGCGGATCGTGAAGGTACCACCGGCTGCACCGGTCGCGTCGTTGTTCTGGAAGCTGACGCCCGGCGACAGGTTAACGATTTCGTTGACCGTCTGGCCAGGGCGCTGGCGCCCGATCAGTTCGCTGTTGATGACGACCTTGGTCTTGCCGGCGTCCGGAACCTGAATGCCGCCGACGCCCTTCTCGACGCGGCTGCCAGTGACGACGATTTCTTCGCCTTCGAAGTCCTGCGTACCGGTAGACTGCGCGAAGGCGGCCCCCGGGATCAGCAGCGCGGCAAAGGCCACGCCAGCAAAAAGCTTGGTGCGCATTAGAGGTGTTTCCCTTTCGGTGTGTGCTTATCGTGTGCACTGAACGCGGTGCGGTTCACCGTCGTCGCCGCCCATGCTATTGTTTTATGTCGGTCCTGTGACAGTCAATCCGAGTCCTGCAGGGGCAGCGTGTTAATCTGTAATTCAGGATTGTTGCGTTGCAAAAAAGTCACGCCACCGTGGCGACGATTTGCAGCCACTCGCTCTCGGAAATGACGCGAATCCCGAGGTCTGCGGCCTTTTTCAGCTTCGATCCGGCGCCGGGGCCGGCGATCACCAGATCGGTCTTGGCGGACACCGATCCGGCGACTCGGGCGCCCAGCGATTCGGCCTGGGCCTTGGCTTCGTCGCGACTCAGCGCCTCCAGCGTGCCGGTGAAAACCAGAGTCATTCCAGAGACTTCCGATTCGCGCGTCTCGACGATGTAGGGCGGCGGCGTCACTTCGCGCAGCAGGTCGTCCCATACCGCGCGGTTGTGCGGCTCGTGGAAGAAGTCCGCCAGCGCCTGGCCGACCGCGCCGCCGACATTCTCGACGCCGATATGCTCGGCAATCGCCTTGTCGAGCCGGGCGCGGTGCTTGGCTTCGGTCTCGCCGATCTGGGCTGGCGTGCCCTCGCGCAGCGCGATGATCTCGTCGGCCAGCGCCTGGAGCGCGGGCAGGGAGGTGTACCGCTTGAGCAGGTCGCGCGCGGTGATCGCGCCGATATGGCGGATGCCGAGGCCGAACAGCAGCCGCGCGGCATCGGGCGCGCGCTTGGCCTCGATCGCGGCCATCAGCGCATCGACCGACTTTTCCTGCCAGCCTTCGCGCCCGGGCAGTTCCTCGCGGTGCGCGGCGAGGCGGAAGATGTCCGCCGGTTCGGCGATCCAGCCGAGATCGAGGAACTCGACCAAGGTCTTCTCGCCCAGCCCCTCGATATCGAGCGCGCCGCGGCTGACGAAATGCTTCAGGCGCTCGAGCCGCTGGGCCGGACAGATCAGCCCGCCGGTGCAGCGGATATCGACTTCGCCTTCCTCGGCCACCGCTTCCGAATTGCAGATCGGGCAATGGGCCGGGAAGGTCCAGGGCTCGCGATCCTCGTCGCGGGTCAGGTTCTCGACGATCTGCGGGATCACGTCGCCGGCGCGCTGGAGCACCACCCGGTCGCCGGGACGCACGCCGAGCCGGGCGATCTCGTCGGCATTGTGCAGCGTCGCGTTGGTGACGACGACCCCGCCGACGGTGACCGGCTCGAGCCGCGCGACCGGCGTGAGCTTGCCGGTGCGGCCGACCTGGATGTCGATCGCGCGCAGCGTCGTCTGGGCGCGCTCGGCGGGGAATTTGTGCGCCAGGCCCCAGCGCGGGAAGCGGCCGACAAAGCCGAGCCGCGCCTGCCAGTCGAGCCGGTTCACCTTGTAGACCACGCCGTCGATGTCGAAGGGCAGGTCGGCGCGCACCGCTTCGATCTTCTTGTACTGGGCCAGCGCCGCGTCGAGATCGACGGGTCCGATGAACAGGTCGGAGACCGGGAAGCCCATCGCTTCGATCGCGCGGATCACTTCGACCTGGCTCTCGCCCGGCAGCGCGCTGGTCTCGCCCCAGCCCCAGGCGAGGAAGCGCAGCGGCCGCGCCTCGGTGACCGTCGCGTCCTTCTGGCGCAGCGAACCGGCGGCGGCGTTGCGCGGATTGGCGAACTGGCGGGCTTCCTTGCCGGCCTCCTCCGCCTCGGCGAGCAGCCGGGCGTTCAGGGCAGTGAAGTCGGCCTTGGCCATATAGACTTCGCCGCGCACCTCGAAGATCTCGGGGGCGCCGCTGATCTCGTGCGGGATGTCGCGGATCGTGCGGGCATTGGCGGTCACGTCCTCGCCGATCTGGCCGTCGCCGCGGGTCAGCGCCTGGACCAGCTTGCCGTGGACATAGCGCAGCGAGCAGGACAGCCCGTCGATCTTGGGCTCGGCGGTGAGCGCGACCGGCTCGGCATCGCCCAGGTTGAGGAAGCGGCGGACGCGGCCGAGGAAATCGGCGATGTCCTCGTCGTTGAAGCCATTGTCGAGGCTGAACATCGGCCGGGCATGGGCGACCTTGGACAGCGCGCCCGACGGCGTGGCGCCGACCAGCTTCGAGGGGGAATCGGTGCGGACCAGATCTGGAAAGGCGGCCTCGATCGCGGTGTTGCGCCGCATGAGCGCATCATAGTCCGCGTCGTCGATCTCGGGCGCGTCCTCATTATGATAGAGGCGGCTGTGGTGCGCGATCTCGGCGGCGAGCTTCTCGAGCTCGGCGGCGGCTTCCTGCGGGGTCTGGGGGAGCGGATCCATGGCGCCGGGGTTAGGCTGGCGGGCCTGCAACGATCAAGCTTGAAGACGTGCGGAGGCGTAACGATAAAGTGGGGAATGCGCCTGATCCGGATTGCTCTCGCTTCGCTGCTCTGGATCGTGGTGGCGTTCTGCCTCGTTGCCACGGCGGCTCCCTTCTTCCTCGATCGCGTCTATTATACCGGGCCGGTTAGCGATCATTTCGACGGCAAGCGCTTCTTCAATCCGGACGGCGATGCGCTCGATATCTCGGCGACGCGCCGCAACAAGCTGCTCTGGCAGCAGATATTCGGCGATCCGACGCGGCCGGCCTGGCCCGACAAGGTCGCGGTGACGCCTTCCAAGCCACCCGCCAGCGTGGAGGATGGCCGGATGCGCGTGACCTGGATCGGCCATGCCAGCGTGCTGGTGCAGGCCGATGGCCTCAACATTCTCACCGATCCGGTGTGGAGCGATCGCGTCGGCCCCTATGGCTTCGGGCCGAGGCGGGTGGCCGAGCCGGGGGTGCGCTTCGAGGATCTGCCGAAGATCGACATCGTCCTCGTCAGCCACAATCACTACGACCATATGGACCTGGCGACGCTCAAGCGGCTCTGGGACCGCGACCATCCGATCATCGTCACCAGCCTGGGCAACGACACGCTGCTGCACCAGGCGGGGATACCGTCGCCGCCGATGTTTGATTGCGGCGAATGCCCGGGTGTCGTCGCGCGCGACTGGGGCGAGGAGGTGATCGCGATCCGTTTCGAGGAGTCCGAGAAGGGCAAGCCGTATCGGGCGCCGCGGCCGGCGGTCGTCCATGTGACGCGCAGCCACCATTGGGACAGCCGCTGGTTCGCCGATCGCAACCGGGCGCTCTGGTCGAGCTTCGTGGTCACGCTGCCGAACGGCGCCTTCTTCTTCGCCGGCGATACCGGGCTGGGCGACGGCAAATGGCCGGCCGAAGCCGCCGCGCAGGCGGCGGGCTTCGGCATCCGCTTCGCCGCGATCCCGATCGGCGCCTTCCGCTTCGACGAGGGGCAGATGGAAAGCGGCAGCCATATCGGGCCGAAGGACGCGATAAAGGTGTGGGACGGGCTGGGCCGTCCGCCTTCGCTGGCGGTCCATTGGGGCACGTTCCGCCTGTCGCGCGAAGGCTATGCGACGCCGCCGAACATGCTGCGCGGCATGATGCGATGCGCGGGCGAGGATCCGGCGCGCTTCGCCGCGCATCCGATCGGGCAGGGCTTCGAGGTGCCGCCGATCGGCGCCGCGCCGCGCGCGCCCGATTATGCCGGGCTCGATCGCTGTATCCGGAGCGGGAATTTCGACGCGTTGCGCTGACTTTCGCTTCGCTGCGGATGCGCTAGGCTGCGACCTGTCGAAAAGGGGGAGAGACAGATGCGCAAGTTCATTGCCCTGGCCGTGATCGCCGTGATGGGGATCGCCGCCGCGCCGATCCAGGACAAGCCGGAAGGCAAGCTGCCCAACAAGGGGCGCGACATGATGCTGTCGATGGGCGCGGGCATGAAGGGCAAGAAGCTCGAAAAGGCGATTGCGGAAGCGGAGAAGTCGCCGATCGGCAGCAAGGCCAATCCGGTGCGCGAGAACATGCCCGAGGGCGAAGTCGCCTATCTGCGCAAGCTGCGCTGCGAGGACGGCGCCGCGCCGAAGTTCGAGCGCGCCGGCAATGTCGGCGAGGGCCCCTATGGCTTCATCGTCGATCTCTACAAGGTGACCTGCCCCGGCAAGGCGGCGGTCGACGTCTTCATCGACATGTATCATGACGGCGGCGAGATGCGGCCGGTGCCGGGCTTCACCATCGCCAGTTGAGCGCGGCCCGGCCGTTTCGTTTCGGGCGGCCTCCGTATTTTTCAGGTGCTTGAAGGGACTCGGCGCCCGGGTTTATCCTCCGGCGAATCCGGGAGGGGTCCCAAGTGAACGACCGCGCCGCCAGCGCCGTGCAACGCTATGACACGAGCATCGACCGCGCCGGGCTGGCGCTGGGCGTGGGCAGCATGTTTGCCGGGCTGATCGTGCTCGGGCTGCTGCTGCTCGGCGGCAAGCGCGATCCGCTCAGCCTGGTCGGCGGCTGGATGATCGGCAGCCTGATCGCCGGCATCGCGATCACCGCGGTGGGCGGGCCGGTCTGGGTGGCGATGCACGTCGCCGGGCTGCGCCGCGCGCGCCATGCCGCGCTGGTCGGCGCGCTCACCGCGCTCGCCATCTTCGTCGGTGCGCAGACCTATGGCTTCGGGCTGTTCGAGATGCCGCCGATGGACAATCGCGCGCTGGTGCTGCGCTGGATCAGCGCGCTGGCGACCAGCGGCGTGCTCGCGCTGTTCGCCGCGGCGACCGCCACGCTGATGTGGCGCATCGCCTATCGCCGCGAATATTGAGGCCGGCGGATTGGCGCATGCCCGTGCGGCATGCGCCGTGGCCGGTCAGGCCTTGCAGGCGCCCAGGCGCTTGCCGGTCAGGCGGATCGTCATCGACGATTCCTTGGTCTGGCCGGGCAGGGTCATGCTGCGCTTCATCGTCAGGTCATAGGCGTTGGGCCCCTGGGTGCCGGCGATGGTCACGCGCGACGGACCGGCCGGCGTGGTGCATTCCATCACCGCATCGACCTTGCCCGCCTTCGAAGCGAATTTCGGGAAACGGCAGATGCTCTGCATCGCCGGGAACTGCGTGACGTCGAACGGCTTGACGTCCTGCGCGGTGCGGCAGCCGCTGCGCATGCGGGGCGGCTTGCCGATCTCGGCCTTGAGCGGAGCGACCTTCTCCTCGGGCGCGCCGCCGGCTTCGAGCGCGACCAGCTGCTCGCCTTCCTCCCACTGGCCCGCCGACTGGCCGGGCGCCTTGGTCTCGGCCGCCGCGCTCTGCTTGGCGACTTCCTCCATGCTGGCATTTTCCAGCTGGATCACCCCGGTCTGACGCGCGCTCTCCTCGGTCGAGGGCCCCTGGTTGCAGGCAGCGAGCGGGAGCAGCGCTCCAGCGGCGAGAATCGTCAGACGCATGATGTTCCCCTGGGGTTGGCGTGTGGGGGAGCCAGAACGGAACTTGCGCGGGATTACAAGGGGCGATTGGCGCTCCGGCCGAACCGATGATTGCTATGCGCAACAAATTTGAACCAAATGGGTTCATTTGTTCTTGATATGTTTCGGCCGATCTCCACTTCTCCGCTTGGGGAGAGGTGGCACATGAAATTGAGACGATCGAATTCTCGAAGGGCCGAAAGCGCGTTCGCGATCTATCTGCGGACGGGATATCATCCGGCGCCGGGCATCGAACTCAAGTTCAATCCCTGGCACGATACCGGGAACGGCCGTTTCACCTTTGTCGGACAGGGGCGGTTCTATCCGAATGGTTATGCGCCGCAGGATCACACGCAGCGCGACCGCGAGGCCGGCGCCAAGCTGATACGCGAAGACTATGGAGGCCGGCGGCGTCCGTCGGAGCGGGATCCTTATGTTCCGGATCGCGGCGACCTTAGCCCTTGGCACCCGCAGAACTGGAAGGTCTATGTTGTCCGGCCGGGTGACAGCCTGACCAAAATCGCGCGGATGCGAAAGGGACTGACTGTCGAGTATCTTACCGGGCTGAACCGAATTCCCGTGGGCAAGTTACGCGCGGGGCAGATGCTCATGCTGCCCACGCAGCGCTCATTGGACGAGGGGCGGGATGCGCGAACCAAGTTTCTTGCGCTCGAAACCTATCGAATTTTACACGACGGTCGAAATCCGCCGGATCCGGCAAACCCTCCGTCCATCCTGACGCAGGCGAATGAGATACGGCACCACTATATTGCTAACGGATACGATTTTTATACAGATGTAACCGAGCGGACTCAGCGGGTTAAGGCGGATCTTTATCTGGGGGATGGGAAGCGTTCGCGTACGACGCAAGCAAACGCAGGTAAGCCGGACCGTCTGCCGTCCGATCAGGGTGGCCATATTATTGCACGCCGATTTAACGGCCCGCGGTACTTCTTCAATCACTTTGCCCAGGATACCTCGTTCAATAAAAGAGCGTACGCGTCTTTGGAGGAATTCTGGGCGCGGCAAAAGCTGGCAAAACATAACGTGAGATTGGACATCCATTTTTTCTATGATGGTATGTCAAGGCGTCCCTCATCGCTCCTTGTGGAATATTGGATTGACGGCAAGCATCGATTTAGGCGTTTTCCAAACTCTCCTGAGGCAAACAGAAAATGAATACTGCAATGCAGGCTCCTTTGCAGGAGATTGGCAACCTTATGGCGGACATCGTGGGAGGAAACCCTGATGGCGCCTTCCTGTATGCCGAAGTCGAACCCGGCGCGATATCTTGGGGGGTATTTATAGATCGAGGCGAGGACATAGAATATTTTTACATGAGTGATCGCCTTGACGATGCGCTTGTCAGCCTTTGGCGTGCGGCAGGGCCGGGAAAGGAATGGTCTGGCTTGGCCTATGCAATCGTTCAGGGTGCAATGGACGTTCAGTTTTATTACGAGGATGGCTGGAAAGAGGACGAGGTGTACTTTGATCGGTCAGAGCGCATTCTGGCTGGGCGATATGGCGACAAGCCGATAAAGTATCCGCCTCCCCCATTGGGCACTATCGAGCTGTAACTGTCGGCGCGATTGCTTGCGGCGCGCCCGCTTCCCATATTCCCCGCGATGGCAATCCAGATTCGCACCAGCCTGGCCGAGCCCGAGACCGGGCAGAGCTTTGTCCCCCACCGTCCGCAGCGCCCCGACAAGCTCGAGGGCGGGCGGCCGTTCAAGCTCGTCAGCGAGTATGAACCTTCGGGCGACCAGCGTTTCGCGATCCCCGAGCTGGTCGAGCAGGCGCGGCAGGGCGAGCGCGACCAGGTGCTGCTCGGCGTCACCGGCTCGGGCAAGACCTATACCATGGCCAAGGTCATCGAGACGCTGCAGCGCCCGGCGCTGGTGCTCGCGCCGAACAAGATCCTGGCCGCGCAGCTCTATGGCGAGATGAAGTCGTTCTTCCCCGAGAACGCGGTCGAGTATTTCGTCAGCTATTACGACTATTACCAGCCCGAGGCCTATGTCGCCCGCTCGGACACCTACATCGAGAAGGAAAGCTCGGTGAACGAGGCGATCGACCGGATGCGGCACTCGGCCACCCGGTCGCTGCTTGAGCGCGACGATGTGATCATCGTCGCCTCGGTGTCGTGCCTCTATGGTATCGGATCGGTCGAGACCTATTCGGCGATGATCTTCGACCTGAAGAAGGGCCAGTCGGTCGACCAGCGCGAAGTGATCCGCAAGCTCGTCGCGCTTCAGTACAAGCGCAACGACGCTGCCTTCGGGCGCGGCGCGTTCCGGGTGCGCGGCGACAGCCTGGAGATCTTCCCGTCGCACTATGAGGACAGCGCCTGGCGCATTTCCTTCTTCGGCGACGATATCGAGGAGATCACCGAGTTCGATCCGCTGACCGGCGCGAAGGTGGCCTCGCTCGACTATGTCCGCGTCTTCGCCAATTCGCACTATGTGACGCCCGGGCCGACGATGAAGCAGGCGATGGAGGGCATCCGCCACGAGCTGACCGAGCGGCTGAAGGAGCTGGAGATCGAAGGCAAGTTGCTCGAGCATCAGCGTCTGGAGCAGCGCACCAATTTCGACCTGGAGATGATCGCCGCGACGGGCAGCTGCGCGGGCATCGAGAATTACTCGCGCTTCCTCACCGGCCGCCTGCCCGGCGAGCCGCCGCCCACTTTGTTCGAGTATCTGCCCGAGAATGCGCTGCTGTTCGTCGATGAAAGCCACCAGACGATCGGCCAGATCAACGGCATGTCGCGCGGAGACCATCGCCGCAAGGTGACGCTGGCCGAATATGGCTTCCGCCTGCCCAGCGCGATCGACAACCGGCCGCTGCGCTTCAACGAATGGGAAGCGATGCGGCCACAGACCGTCTATGTCTCCGCCACCCCGGGCGACTGGGAAATGGAGCAGACCGGCGGCGTGTTCGTCGAGCAGGTGATCCGTCCGACGGGCCTCATCGACCCGCCGGTCGAGATCAAGCCGGTCGAGGAGCAGGTCCAGGACCTGATCCAGGAGTGCAAGGCGACGACGGCCAAGGGCTATCGCACTTTGGTGACCACGCTCACCAAGCGCATGGCCGAGGACCTGACCGAATATATGCACGAGGCGGGGGTGAAGGTCCGCTACATGCACTCGGATACCGAGACGCTGGAGCGCATCGAGCTGATCCGCGATCTCCGCATGGGCGTGTACGACGTGCTGGTCGGCATCAACCTGCTGCGCGAGGGCCTGGATATCCCCGAGTGCGGGCTGGTCGCGATCCTCGATGCCGACAAGGAGGGCTTCCTGCGCAGCGAGACGTCGCTGATCCAGACGATCGGCCGCGCGGCGCGCAACGTCGAGGGCCGGGTGATCCTTTATGCCGATCGCATGACCGGCAGCATGGAGCGCGCGCTCGCCGAGACCGGCCGCCGCCGCGAGAAGCAGCAGGAATATAACGCGCTGCACGGCATCACGCCGGAGACGGTGAAGAAGAATATCGGCGACATCATCGCGCACGTGGCCTCGAAGGACCAGGTGACGGTGGAGATCGATGCCGACCGCCCGCACATGGTCGGCCACAACCTCCGCGCATACATCGAGGAACTGGAGAAGAAGATGCGCGACGCGGCGGCGAACCTCGAATTCGAGGAAGCCGGGCGCCTGCGCGACGAGATCCGAGCGCTGGAGGCCGAGGAGCTTGGCCTGCCCGAGGACCAGCGCAAGGCGCCGGTTATGGGACGCTCCAACGAAGGCAAGCCGGGCACGCGCAAAACGCGCTATGGGAAGGTGCAGAAGAAATGGGGTGGGGGCGGGAGGCGCTGAGTTTGCTATAATTTGCTAATAGTGCTATTGTTCCGGAACGGGAGCTTGGCGCGTTATGCAAATCGAGGTGTCACTTGATATATATAAGGCGCTCACCGAGCGCCTTCGCTATGAAAATCAGACATATAGCGATGTCATTCGGGAGCTCCTGAATCTCGATTCCCCGCTAGAGCTCGAGGGGCCGGCTATAGGGCATCGCGGTCTGATGACCGGATGGTCTTCCAAGGAGATCGCTGCGGTTCTCGGGCCCGGCTTTCATTCGCGAGGGCTGACCCTTCCCAATGGAACGCAGCTTCGCGCGCGGTACAAACGGAAAGTGTATACCGCTGCGATCGAAGCCAATGAGTGGATTGATCAAGAAGGGAAGAGCCAATCAAGCCCTTCGTCCGCCGCAAGTTCGATCACCGGGAACAACGTGAACGGGCTACGTTTCTGGGAAGCCCGGCGCCCCGGCGATAGTGAGTGGCGTCGTTTGGACGCTTTGAGCTAGGCCATGATCCGCAGCTTCGCCGATCCGGAAACCGAGCGCGTCTTCCGCGGCCGGCAAAGCCGCAAGCTGCCGCCTGAAATCCAGCGGACCGCCCGCCGGAAGCTCCGTCAGCTCGACGCTGCCGATCGGCTCGACGATCTGCGCGAGCCGCCGGGCAATCGCCTGGAACAGTTGAAAGGCTTTACCCCTCCACGATATAGTGTCCGGATCAATGACCAGTGGCGGATCACTTTCCACTGGTCCGGTGGAGGCGCGGACGATGTCCGGATCGAGGATTACCATCGCGGATGAGGATCGGCTGGACAATATCCATCCGGGCGACGTCCTGCGCGAGGATTTCCTGATCGGCAGCGAGATCCCGCTTGAGGAAGTCGCGGCAGGTACCGGGATCGACGCTGAACGGCTCGCAGCGGTGGTGGCGAGCCGGCTTGATATAGATGCCGCCATGGACGCGCGCCTGACCCGCTATTTCCGTATGTCGGATGGTTTCTTCCTGCGCCTGCAGAATGCCTATGACCTTGAGGAAGTCGAGCGGCGGGAAGGTGCCGACCTCGACCGGATCGTCCCGCGCGCCGCCTGATCCGCCGCCAAGCCGGTTGAGCCGTCCCGGCACTTCCCCCATAAGGCCGGGCATGCGCCGCCAATTGCTCGTCTTCGCCTCCGCGCTTGCCATTGCGGGCTGTTCGGAAACTCCGCCCGTCGCGCCGCCGCCGGCACCCCGGCCGGTTCCCGTGCCGACGCCCGCCCCGGCGCCGGCG
>JAEXLC010000206.1 GCA_023445495.1 Pseudomonadota bacterium
TCGGGGCAGCCCGTGCCGCCGGCGACGAGGAGACCGTTCGGGGTCAAAGCGAAACCGCTTGACCCTGGACCATGGTCCAACCGGCATGATCGAGCGGATGACATGGGCAATTTCAAGATCGGCGAACTGGCCGCGGCCGCAGGCGTGGGGCGGGATACGATCCGCTATTATGAGCGGATGGGCCTGCTGCGCGAGCCCGCGCGCACGGCAGCGGGCTACAGGCTCTACGACGCGACCGACCTCGAGCGCGTCAATTTCATCCGCTCGGCGCAGGAGCTTGGTTTCACACTCGAACAGGCCCGGCAGCTGCTGGCGCTCAGGGCGTCGGACACCGCGCATGCCCAGGCCGTGCTCGATATCACGCTTGCCAAGATCGCGGACGCCGAAGCCCGGCTCGAGCGCCTGTCGGATATCCGCGACATGCTGCGGATGCTCGCCGACGAATGCCCGGGCGAAGTGCCGGTCTCCGATTGCCCGATCCTCGCCTTCCTGACGGCGCGGCGGAAAGACCAGCAGCATAACAAGAAACATCAGGCAGCGCAGGACGAACGATCACCACGAGCGAAAGGGGTTTTGTCATGAAGAAAATGCGTTTGATCGCCGTCCTCACGCCGGCGCTGCTTCTAGGCGCCTGTGTGACCACGCGGCCGACCTCGGCGCAGGTCGAGAGTTGCCGGGCGATGGAGGGCAATATGGGTCTCCAGACGCCGCATGATCATGGCGAGATGAAGGGGCAGGGGCGCAACCCGATGAACCTCTCGCACGACCGGTGTCTCCGGATTCTGCGCAGCGCGCAATGAGCCGGTCCGGACGCCAGGGATGGCGCCCGGACACAGTTTTCAAGCCAAGGAGCAAAGCCATGATCGACCATGCGAAGAAAGCCCTTCCACTTGTCGGCGGAAGCCTGTTGCTGGCGCTCGCGCTTTCGGGCTGCGACCGCCAGGCCGACCAGACGGTGCCGCCCGCGGCGAACAGCGTCGCCGCCACCCCGGTCCTGACCGACAGCGGCAACGCTGCAGACGCGGCGCCGATGGACGCGATGAGCAACCAGGCCGAGATGGAGCGGCATCACCGTCAGGCGATGGACCATGACGCGATGCGCGCCGGGGCCGGCAACCAGACCGCGCCGGCACCCGATCCCGCGCCGGGCAATGCGGCGATGCCGATGAAGGATATGTAGGCTCGCACACTAAGGGGATGAGGATGTCCAGGCGGATCAGCCTTCGACGCTTGAGCCTCGGCTGCGCAATCGCTCTCAGCCTGTCCGCGAGCGCGGGCGCGCAGGAGGGCGAGGATCATGCCGCGCATCATGGCGCAGGCATGCCGGCCGGCGGGGGCATGTCCGCACCGGCAGAGCCGGGGTCGTCGGACATGGCGAAGATGATGAACCCCATGATGGATCGCATGATCAATGGGGAAGGGGAGAATGAGCACGGCCACGAATCGCGCCGGACCGGCTTCATCTCGCAGCTGCTCGCCTTTCCCGCGCTTGACGAAGCGGCAAGGCAGCGGGTCGCTGCGCAGGCCGGCGAACGGGTAAGCACGGGTCTGGCGATGATCAACGCCGCCTCGGCCGACGGCGCGCGTGCGACCACGGTCTCGGCCCGGCTCGATGCGGCGCGGCGCCTGCGCGAGGGAACCGACCTGTTCCGCTCCGGCACCGCCGCGCAGGGCGCGATCGGGGGCTTGCAGCCGCCCCGGGAGGTCGGGCTTGCCTGGCTGCGCGATCAGCTCGACATCGACCAGGCCGCGCCCGGCCATGCCGATCACTGGTTCGGCATCTCGCCCTCGCACCTCCTTCTCATGCTGTTCCTGGGGCTGGTGAGCGCCACGCTTATCGCGCTGCAGATCTTCCGCCTGCGGCGGATCGGGGCGATCGCCGGCGGTGTCGCCACCGCCAAGGTTCCAGCAAAGCCGGAGCCGAAGGCTGCCCCTCCCGCTACCAGGGTTGCGCCCGCGCCTGCACCCGTTGCCGACAGCGCCGGGCTCGCGCCGAGCAATGCGGCCGCACCCGCTGGGGCGTCGCTGCGCAAGCCCAAAAGCTGGGCGGGGCAGCTGCGCGTGGTCCAGATCGTGCGAGAGACGCCGAGCGTGCTGACCTTCCGGCTCGCGGACCCGACCGCCGACCGGCTGCCGTTCGACTTCCTGCCGGGCCAGTTCCTGCAGGTCGAGGTAGAGCCCGAAGCGGGCAAGACCGCGCGCCGTTCCTACACGATCGCCTCTTCGCCGACCCAGCGGGCCTATGTCGAACTGACGGTCAAGCGCGAGGAGCAGGGCGTGGTCTCGCGATACCTGCACGACAAGGTCGTCGCCGACGATCTGCTGAAGGTCAGCGGACCGTTCGGCGCCTTCACCTTCACGGGAACGGATGCCCAGAGCATCGTGCTGATCGCGGGCGGGGTCGGCATCACCCCGATGATGTCGGTGCTGCGCTATCTCACCGACACCGCGTGGAAGGGTGATATCTTCTTCTTCTACGGCGCACGGTCGACCGAGGAATTCGTGTTCCGCGACGAGCTCGAGCGGCTCGAACGCCGTTTTCCCAACCTCCATGTCGTCGCCGCGATGCAGCGCGCGCCCGGCACCGTCTGGATGGGCCCCGAAGGGCCGATCACGCGCGAGATGATCCTGGCCGCGGTGCCGGAGATCGCGAGCCGGCGCATCCATATGTGCGGCCCGCCGGCGATGATGGGCGCGATGCGCGGCGTGCTGGCGGAACTCGGCGTCCCCGAAGCGCAGCTGCACACCGAGGCGTTCGGTCCGGCCTCGCTGCCGGCCGACCACGAGGATCTCGAGGTCAAGCCCGCGCCCCCGCCAGCGGATAAGCCGGCCCCGAGCGCCGAGGTGGCGCCGAGCACGGTGACCTTCTCCGTGTCGGGGGTGTCGGCGGCCTTGCCCGCGGACGAGACCGTGCTGGAGGCGGCCGAGGGCGCGGGCGTCGAGATCCCCTATGCATGCCGTGCGGGCACATGCGGCGCCTGCGTGGTCAAGCTGCTGCAGGGCGAAGTGACGATGGAGGTCGAATCCGGCCTTGCGCCCGCCGACAAGGCGCAAGGCTATGTGCTCGCGTGCCAGGCGAAGGGGACGGGCACGCCGCTCGTGGTCGAAGCCTGATGCGCGAACGCAGCGACATTGCCGTGGGCCTGCTGGTCGCGTTCCTGCTGCTGTTCCCGTTCGGCTATCTCGTGCATGTGTCGCCCCGCTTTCCGGGTAGCCTGGCCGGCGGGATCATCGGGATCGCAGCGCTCGTGCTGATGCTGCTGACGCTTCCTTATGTCGCGGCCAAGCACATCGCCTGGGTCGACAAGGCGCTCTCCCGGGTCGTCAGCAAGCCAACCCTGCTCGCCATCCACATCTATGCCGGCGTGCTGGCGCCGATCCTGGGTCTGGTCCACGCCGCGCACAAGCTCGAAAGCCCGGTCGGCCTGCTTCTGACCGTCCTCCTGCTGATGACGGTCATCACCGGCTTCATCGGCCGCTACCTGCTTGCCCAGCTTGGTCGGGCGCTGCGCGGACGCAGGTCAGAACTGGCCTCGCTTCGCGCCGCCTTCCTCGAGGAGCCGGCGGCGCCGACGCAGGCCGATACCGCAGCCCCGCCGCTGTCGGGCTGGAAGCGCTATCTGTTCGTCGCCGGGGATGCGTCCGCGGGCCAGCGCCCCCAGGACAAGGCGGGGATCGCCGCAGCGCTGGCCGATACCGAATTCGCGATCCGTGCCGAAGAGGCAACCAACACCCTGTTCGCGCGGTGGCGGTTCCTGCACATCCTGCTGGGCTGTCTCATCTTCGCGCTGCTCGGGCTCCACGTCGGCGCGGCGATCTATTACGGGCTGCGCTGGCTATGAGCTGGCAGCGTCTTTCCTACGCCGTCTTCATCGCAGCCCTGCTGGTGATGGTCGCCGCGGTCGCGATCCGGATGCGATCGGACGCGCCGAGGGATGCCGGCCTGGTGGCGCAGCTCGTCTCGCCCGGCCCGCTCTCGAGCGCGCACCAGTCCTTTGCCGGCCAATGCACGGCCTGCCACACGCCGGGCAAGGGCGTCGAAACCCGGACCTGTCTCACCTGCCATGCGGGCACCGATTTCGGGACGAAGCAGTCGACGCAGTTCCACGCGAAAGCGACGCAGTGCACCTCCTGCCACGTCGAACATGAGGGAGAGCGCGGCATCATCCGCATGGATCACGCCGCGTTGCTCGACATGGCGAAGTGGCGGCAGCCTTTGGCGGGCATGTCGACAAACACTCGAAGCCTGACCCCCGAGACCGCGCTCAATTGCGCGAGCTGCCATGCGTTCCGCGATCCGCACCAGGGCCTGTTCGGCACCGACTGCGCGAGCTGCCACAAGACCGACAGCTGGAAGATCGCCAATTACCGCCATCCATCGGTCAATTCGACGCAGTGCGCCGAGTGCCACAAGGCGCCGCCGAGTCACTTCATGGAGCATTTCAGCATGGTCTCGCAGCGCGCAGCCGGATCGAAGGCGCGCGTCGACCAATGCTATGCCTGTCACGCCACCGACAGCTTCAACAATATCCGCAAGCGAGGCTGGTATGATCACCATTGAGGCCGACTGGCTGAGCGCCTTCTTCCGGCTCGCGGTGATCGGCCTGGAACTGGCGGGCACGCTGACCATCCTGGTCGGCGCGGGGCTCGCAACCTTTCTGTTTGCGCGGCGGGCGAGGGCGGGCGACCGAACCGAGGCCTATAGCGCGTTCCGCTCGGCGCTCGGCCGCAGCATCCTGCTCGGCCTGGAATTTCTGGTCGCCGGCGACATCGTCAAGTCGCTGGTGATCAACCCAACGCTCGACGATCTCATCGTTCTGGCCGGGCTGGTGCTGGTGCGGACCTTCCTGAGCATCTCGCTCGGGGTCGAGATCAACGGCCACTGGCCCTGGGAGGAAACCCGGATGGCGCGGGAGAAGGCGCGTGCGGCGTCGGATGGGTCGCCTGCGACGGCTGAGGCCGCCGGATGCGGCACAGCGCTCAAGGGATAGCAGATGGGAGGTGCATGATGATCGAGAGACGCGAATTGCTGATGGCCGGCGCCGGCC
>JAEXLC010000251.1 GCA_023445495.1 Pseudomonadota bacterium
GGATGACGGAGTGGACCCCCGAGGTGACGGGTCAGTGGCGGGATGCCGGATTGGGGCCGGGGTGACGGGTGGTTGCGGGTGACGGTCCGGGGCTGTCAAAGCCCCTACAGGTCGCGCAGCTCGAGCCGGCGTAGCAGCCTGGCGAGCTTGTCCGCCTCCTGTTGCAGCGCCGCCGGCAACCCTTCGCGGATCGTCGGCGGGGTCACCGCCACCTGCACCAGGTTGTTCGCCTCGATCGGGTCGCCGCGCAGGTCGTACATCTCCCATTCCTGCGGCTCGTGGCCGGACGGATCGAAATAGCGGACCAGCTTGAACTCGTGGGTGCGCACCGCGCGGACATGGTTGGGCTGCTTCACCGGCCCGCGCCGGAGCGCGACCGGCCCCTTGCCGTCGCTGCCATGGATCACGCTGTCGACCACGTCGAGATAGACGTCGAACTCCTCATAGCTGTGGCGTTCCTGCGCGGTGCGCGAGGGCGGCAGCGGCGCGGTGATGTCGTCGTCGGTGATGAACAGCACGCCTTCGCGCTCCTGCCCGTCGGGCTCGACGATCGGCGTCACCGCGATCTCGCCCCTGGTCGCGGCATCGGCGATGATCGCCGAAAGGTCGACGCCGGGCAGCGGCGGCACCGGGCGGCTCAGCGCCAGTTTCTGGCTGATCGCGTGCCGCTCGTCGGCGCTTACCCCGGCGAGACCGAGGATGGTCGGCAGGATGTCGATATGGCTGGTCAGCCCGTCATATTGCGCGGGCTCGGGCTCGACGATGTCGGGCCGCAGGTCGCGTCCGCCCTTGGGGAATTGCACCACCACCGGCACGTGCAGCGCCTCCTGATAGGCGGTGTACCATTTCTCGATCATCATGCCGTGCGCCGCGGCATATTCGCCGTGGTCGGTCAGGAACACGACGATGGTGTTGTCGGCCTGGCCCGATTGCTCGAGCGCGTCGAGCACGGTGTTGATGTGCTGGTCGACCACCGAGTGGAGCCAGGCATAGAATTGCAGGAACTGGACGCAATTGGCGTCTGCGCCGCCCTGATCCTCGGTGGCGAGCTGGAAGGGAATGCAGCTCTTCAGCGACTGTTGCAGCGCGAGCCGCTTGCGCCGCGCGGCGGCCTTCTCCGGGTCCAGGGTCGGGTCGAGGTCGTGCTGATCGAGCCAGTTCTCGCCGGCGGCGACCAGCCCGTTGACGATGTTGAACCCGCCCTTGGCCGCCAGCGCCAGCCCGACCTTGTAGGCCGCTTCATGCTGGGCGCTGGGCTTGGTCGACAGGTCCTCGTTCTGGGTGGGCGAGGCGCGGGAGCATTCCTGCGGGAAGTCGCGCGGATTGAGCGAGATCCGCATCGATCCGGCGATCGGGGCGGGGGTCTTCTGATGCTTGCCCGGCACGGTCAGCGGCCCGAAGATCGACTGGGTGCCGCTCTTGTTCTGGTGATCCGGCAGCGCCTGGGCGATCACGCCCGGATAGGTGGCGATGTCGTGCGGATTGGTGAAGGAGACCACCGCGAACCAGGGCGGGATGCTGCTCACGTCCGGGCCCGCCGAGGCGGGGTCCTGCACCGCCATCTCGGCCGAGACGCGGTTATAGTTGAGCGCCAGCCCCTGGCGGCGGAGGAAGCTGCAGGCGCTGTCGGTGAAGCCGGCGTCGCGGTAGATGCCGAGATTGTTGGGCTGGGCGCCGTGCGGCTCGGGGTAGCTCTCCTCCCAATCGTCGAAGCCATAGCGCTTCAAGCTGTGCTCGGGCGGGTTGGAGACGTGCCACTTGCCGAAATAATGGGTCGAATAGCCGGCCTCGCGCATCCAGCTGCCCAGCGTCGGGATGCCGTCCGCATCGAGCCAGGGAAAGTTGGGCGAATCGCCGTTCTTGAACAGCCCGTCGGTCTGGGTGACGCCGGTGCGGGTGCCGTACTGGCCGGTGTAGATCACCGCGCGGCTGGGCGTGCAGGCGGAGGCGGCGATGGTGTGGTTGCGCAGCACCACCGCATTGTCGCGCAGCCGCAGGAGGCCGGGAAAATATTCGGCATAGCGGTTGTGCGTGCCGATCTCGCCCTGGAAGCCCAGTATCTCCTTCAGTTCGGCGTCGAACCCGCCCTCCGCGCCATAGGCGAAGCGGGGGAAGCGATACTGGTCACAGGTGATGAGCAGGATGTTCGGACGCGCGACGGCGTCCCCGGCAGTGCTGGTCGCCATGATTCCTCTCCCCAAGCTGGGCGGGAGGATGCTTCACGGCCGTGCAGCCTTCAACGAGGGATGGCACCGTTATCGAGGCGTCGGCGCTTGCCAGACCCGGGCATAATCGACGTCCATCCGCGACGGGAAGGCATCGTCGTCGATGCCCTTCTGACCGCCCCAGCCACCGACGGCGACGTTGAGGATAAGATATTGCGGCTTGTCGAACGGCCAGGTGGCGGGATCGCCCTTGTGATCGTTGTCGAAGCGCATGAAGGCGCGGCCATCGACGCCGATCAGGATGCGATCCCGGGTCCAGTCGAGCTGGTAGGTGTGGAAGGCGGTGCAGGCATCCGCGAGCAGCGTGTTGGCGCCGCGCTGGGTGTGGACGGCGTGGTTATACGCCTTGGTGTGGATCGTGCCGTGGACCCGGCCCTCGTCCCAGCCGACATGCTCCATGATGTCGATCTCGCCGAGCGCCGGCCAGCCGGCCTTGCCGTCGGTGCCGAGCATCCAGATCGCCGGCCACACGCCGCGGCCGCAGGCGAGCCTGGCCCGCACCTCGACAAAGCCATAGGTCCAGTCGGCGATGCCGGCGGTGACGAGCTTGCCCGAGGCATAGTCCTGCCCGCCGAAATCGGGCTTGTCGGCCAGCCGCTCCTTGCGCGCCTCGATGACGAGATGGCCGTTCTCGATCCGGACATTCTCCGGGCGGTCGGCGGCATAATATTGGAGCTCGTTATTGTACCAGCCCGCCTTGTTGCGGCTGGTATCGTAACGCCACTTCGCCGGGTCCGGAGCACCGGGCTTGTCGAACTCGTCGGCCCAGACCTGGCTGTAGCCGGCCGGCACCTTCATCGGTTCGCTGGTTTCGGAAGTGGTGGAGGAGGCTGCGGTCTGCGCCGCTGCCGGCAGGGGAAGGGCGGCGAGGGCCGCGATCAGCAGCCCTCGCGCCTTCTGCATCACTTGGGCGCCAGCACCATCAGCATCTGGCGGCCTTCCATGCGCGGATAGGACTCGACCTTGGCATCCTCGGCGCAATCTTCCTGCACGCGCTTGAGCAGGATCATGCCGAGCTGGCCATGGCTGAGCTCGCGACCGCGGAAGCGCAGGGTGATCTTCACCTTGTCGCCTTCGCCGATGAACTTGTGCACGGCCTTCATCTTCGTATCATAGTCATGATCGTCGATGTTCGGACGCATCTTGATCTCCTTGATCTCCTGCGTCTTCTGGCTCTTGCGAGCGAGGTTGGCCTTCTTCTGCGCCTCGTACTTGAACTTGCCGACGTCGAGGAACTTGGCAACGGGCGGGTCTGCGTTGGGCGACACTTCGACAAGGTCGAGCCCAAGCTCCTGCGCCTGTTCCATCGCCTCGCGCGTGTACATCACGCCGAGATTCTCACCCTCGTGATCGATCACACGAACCTTGGGTGACTGAATGAATTCGTTAAACCGCGGACCGTTCATCGGCGGTGCCACCATCGAGCGGCGATTCATGGGCGGACGTATACGACTTGCTCCTGTTGTTGCAGACTCGGGGTTTGGGCGGGTCAATAACGCAGGAATGGGCAAATCGGTAGCCCGGCGCCTGCATTTCCGCCGAAATTCCGCGCACTGTGGCCCGGACGTAACGCCAATATCGGATATGGACCTGCCAAAGGCAAGTCTCGCGCCCCAGAATCAGCGGCGACCCCAGAGGATCACCAGGCACCCCGCCAGTGCCAGCGCGCCACCGGCCAGGTCCCAGCGGGTTGGCGACACGCGCTCAACCAGCACCATCCAGCCCAGCGAGGCGAGGATGTAGATCCCGCCATAAGCGGCATAGGCTCGCCCCGCCGCATCGGCGCTGCTCAGCGTGAGCAGCCAGGCGAACAGGGCGAGCGACACGCCGCCGGGCACCAGCCACCAGGCCGATCTGTCGAGCCGCAGCACTGCCCAGAAGGCGAAGCAGCCCGCGATCTCGGCCAGCGCGGCGCCGGCATAGATCGCGAGCGTTGCGGGGTTCATGCGAGGTCGGGCGGAGTCGCCTCGGCCACCAGCCTGGCCACCACCTCGTCGAGGCTCAGCATCTGCTGGCCCTGCGAGCCGAGCACGCGCAGCGCCACGGTGCCTTCCTCGGCCTCGCGCTTGCCGACGACGAGCAGGTTCGGAACCTTGGCCACCGAATGCTCGCGGACCTTGTAGTTGATCTTCTCGTTGCGAAGATCGGTCTCGACGCGGATGCCGGCGGCCTGGAGCTTCTTCGCGACTTCCTTCGCATAATCGTCCGCATCGGAGACGATCGTCGCCACCACTGCCTGGGTCGGGGCGAGCCAGGTCGGCAGCTTGCCGGCGAAATGCTCGATCAGGATGCCGATGAAGCGCTCGTACGAACCGAAGATCGCGCGGTGGAGCATCACCGGGCGGTGGCGCTCGCCGTCCTCGGCGACATAGGATGCATCGAGGCGCTCGGGCAGCACGCGGTCCGACTGGATCGTGCCGACCTGCCAGGTGCGGCCGATCGCGTCGGTCAGGTGCCATTCGAGCTTCGGCGCATAGAAGGCGCCTTCGCCGGGCAGTTCTTCCCAGCCATATTCCTCGGTCGCCATGCCGGCACGGACGACGGCATCACGCAGCTCGGCCTCGGCCTGGTCCCACATCTCCTCGGTGCCGAAGCGATTCTCGGGGCGCAGCGCCAGCTTGATCGAATATTTGAAGCCGAAATCCTTGTAGACCCGGTCGGCGAGCTCGCAGAAATCCTGCACTTCGTCGACGATCTGGTCCTCGCGGCAGAAGATATGGCCGTCGTCCTGGGTGAACTGGCGGACGCGCATCAGCCCGTGCAGCGCGCCGTGCGGCTCGTTGCGGTGGCAGCAGCCATTTTCGACCAGGCGCAGCGGCAGGTCGCGATACGACTTGATCCCCTGCTTGAAGATCAGGATGTGCGCCGGGCAGTTCATCGGCTTCAGCGCCATCCACTGCGCGCCTTCCGACACCATCGGGCCTTCGTCCTCGATGTTCGGCGTCTCGTCGGGGATGACGAACATGTTCTGGCGATACTTGCCCCAGTGGCCGGACTGCTCCCACTGGCGCGCGTCCATCACCTGCGGCGTCTTCACTTCCTTGCTGCCCGCGGCGTTCACCGCGCGGCGCATATAATCCTCGAGCGCGCGGTAGATGACATAGCCGTTCGGGTGCCAGAACACCGAGCCATGCGCTTCCTGCTGGAGGTGGAACAGGTCCATCTCCTGGCCCAGCTTGCGGTGGTCGCGCTTGGCGGCCTCCTCGAGGCGCATCATGTGCTCGTCGAGCTGCTTCTTGTTGAGCCAGCCGGTGCCATAGATGCGCGAGAGCATCGCGTTCTTCTGGTCGCCGCGCCAATAGGCGCCCGAGACGCGGGTCAGCTTGAAGGCGTTGGGATCGACCTTGCCGGTGGAGGCGAGGTGCGGGCCGCGGCACATGTCGAGCCAGGCGTCCTCGCCCTTGCCGGCGCGGTACACCGTCAGTTCCTCGCCCTCGGGAAGCTCCTGCGCCCATTCGGCCTTGAAGGTCTCGCCCTGCTTCGTCCAGCGATCGATCAGCTGCTGGCGCGACCAGACTTCGCGGATCAGCGGCTCGTTGGCGGCGATGATCTTGCGCATCTCGGCTTCGATCGCCGGCAGGTCTTCTTCCGTGAACGGACGATCCTTTGGCGCGAAGTCGTAATAGAAGCCGTCATCGGTCGAAGGGCCGAAGGTGATCTGCGTGCCCGGGAACAGCTTCTGGACTGCTTCTGCCAGGATATGCGCAAAGTCGTGGCGCGCGAGTTCGAGCGCGTCCTTTTCGTCCTTCGACGTGACCAGGGCGAGCTGGGCGTCGCCCTCGAACGGGCGGCCGATGTCGCGCAGCTCGCCATCGACGCGCGCGGCGAGCGCCGCCTTGGCCAGACCCGGACCGATCGCCGCGGCGATGTCCGCCGGGGTAGTCCCCGGGGCTACCTCGCGGACGGAACCGTCGGGCAGCGTTATGCGGAACATCTCGGACACGGGTTTGACTTTCGTGATGGTGGTTTGGAGCGCGGCTTATGCCTTCGCGGGTGCGATATAAGCAAGCGCTGGTGAAATTGCTTGTCGGAAGCACGCAAAGTGAACGGGGTCGAGGGCAATCATTTCACTTTGATCTGCGGCCCCGATCGCTCTCCCGGCGATCGATTCTGCAGCCCCGTTGCGCATGCATCGGCGGTGAAAGACAAAATCCTGCATTGGAAGCCCGTTTCGAGATCGCGTAGAGACTCGTATCTTCTTGTCACCCCGGCCTTGAGCCGGCGTCCCGCTGCCTTGCTGGAGGAAAAGAAGCGGGATCCCGGCGCAAGGCCGGGATGACGATGATATTCGTTTGGGTTCTCCGGTTGGAGCCGCAGGCGAACGGGAGAGAGCCGAGATGGACAGTCAGCGCGCGACGACGATCCTGCCCTGCAACGACCTGGATGCCAGCGTGGCATTCTATGAGCGGCTGGGGTTCCGGCTGGCCAGCGACTATGGCGACTACAAGATCCTGGACGACGGCAAGGGCTGGCACCTGCACCTCAACAAGGCGGTGCTCGGCTGGCTGGTGCCGGGGCACAATCCCTTCGGCATCTATCTCTACACCGACGATGTCGACGGCGTGGCGGAGCGGGTGCGCGAGCTGATCCTCGAGAAGGAGGGGCCGAGCCTGAAGCCCTGGGGCTGTTACGAGTTCGCGGTGAGCGATCCCGATGGCACGCTGGTGAGGATCGGCCGCGTTGCAGCCTGAAGTCGCGCAACTGCTGGGAATGGCGAGCCAGGCGGCGAGCCACGGACAGTGGCAACAAGCGCTGCCGATGCTGAGCCACGCGCTCGCCATCGACGCCGAAGGCGCCGCGCCGGCCTATGCCGATGCGCTGTCGCGGCTGTCGCTGACCGGCTGGCCGGCGCAGCTCGAGGCGGACCTGGTGACGTGCCTGAACGCGCGCGCGGTCGATCCGCAGGCACTGGCGCGGACCGCGGCGCACATGCTGCTGGTGAAATATCCCGAGCCCGTGGTGGCGGAGGATGCGCTGTGGATCGCCTTCCTCATGCGGTGCATCAATGTGTCGCCGGCGATGGAGACGCGGCTGGCCTGGCTGGCCGGGCAGGCGTTGCCGGAGGGGCTGCGGGCGGCGCTGGCAGTGCAGGCCTTTGCTTCGGAATATGTCTGGGGCGGGGAGGCGCTGGGCGTTCCCGCCGACGCGGCCGCCGAGCTTGTCACGGAGCGGGGCCTGGCCGAGGCAATGCCATCGCTCGGCACCTCGGGGGACGCGGTATCGGAGGCGGTGCGCGCGCAATATGAGGCCAACCCCTATCCGCGTTGGCGCGCCCCGGCGGGTCGGCAGCGTGTGTCCGTCGCCCGTCACCTTGCCGCACTGAGCGCTCCGCAGTCCGAGCCGCTGGCGGTGCTCGTCGCCGGCTGCGGCACCGGGTTCGAGCCGATCGACCTGGCGCGAATGGACCCGTCGCTGACGATCACCGCGCTCGACCTGAGCGCCGCCAGCCTTGCCTATGGCGCGCGCATGGCCGGCGTGCTGGGCGCGCAGGCGGTGCGCTTCGTGCAGGGGGACATCCTCGACGTGGCGAAGCTGGACCAGCGCTTCGGCCTGGTGAACTGCACCGGCGTGCTCCACCATATGGAGCGGCCCGAGGACGGGCTGGCCGCGCTGGCGGGTGTGCTGGAGCCGGGCGGGGTGCTGCGGGTCGCGCTCTACAGCGAACGGGCCCGGGCCTGGGTCGCCGAGGCGCACCGGGCGATCGCCGAGCATGGCTGGGATGCGCGGATCGAAGGCATCCGGGCCTTCCGCGCGCATGTGCTGGCGCTTCCGCCCGAGCAACCGCTCTCCCGGCTCCGCGAAAGCGACGACTTCTATACGCTGAGCGGTTGCCGCGACCTGTGCTTCCATGTCCGCGAGCATTGGTATCGGCTGCCCGCGATCGGCGCGATGCTGGCCGCCGCCGGGCTGGAGTTGCTGATGCTCGATGCTCCGCCCGATGCGCAGGGCCTGTTCACCCAGCTCTTCGGCACCGGGGGCGACCGGCGCGATCTGGCGCTATGGGACCAGGCGGAGGCGACCGCGCCGCGTCTGTTCGCGGGGATGTTCCATCTGTGGGCGAAGCGGGTGGACTAAGTACTATCGTCCTCCCGGCTGATCGGTGGTGATTAAGAAAAGACCGGGCATCGAGCCCGGCCTTTTCCAACCCACCCCTTGCCCCTCCCTTGCAGGGAAGGGAATCTTGAGGAGAGGGATAGAATTTCAGTCGATCGGGAGCGGCGCATCCGGCGAGACAAGGCCGGCCTCGCGCAGTTCGCGCCAGAAATCGGCGGGGACGGCTTCGTTCAGCGCGGCATGGTCCTCGGCGAGGCGGCTCGGCTTGCTGGCGCCGGGGATCACCGCCGCGACCGCGGGATTGGCCAGCGAGAATTGCAGGCCGGCGGCCTTCATGCTCACCCCGTGGAGGTCGGCGATCGCCTTGATCCGGGCGACCTTGTCGAGCATCGCCGCGGGCGCCGGGGCATATTCGAAATGCGCGCCGCCGACGAGGACGCCCGAGCTGTAGGGGCCGCCGACGACGATGCCGAGGCCGCGCTCGGCGACCTTGGGCATCAGCCGCTGCAGCGCGCGTTCGTGATCGAGCAGCGTGTAGCGCCCGGCGAGCAGGAAGCCGTCGGGGCGCGGCTCGTCCAGGTCGAGCAGCAGCTCGCAGGCCTCGACCTTGTTCACGCCCAGGCCCCAGGCCTTGATGACGCCCTCGTCACGCAGGCGGTCGAGCGTGCGGAAGGCGCCCTTGCGCGCCTCGGCGAAGCGATCGACCCATTCGTCGCCATAGAAATCCTGGGCAAGGTCGTGGACGAAGACGATCTCGATGCGATCGGTCCTGAGCCGCTTCAGGCTGTCCTCGATCGAGCGCATCGTCGCGTCGGCCGAATAGTCGTTCACGACCTTGTTGGCGCGGCCATGCGCGAACACGCCGGCCTTCTCGCCCTGGTCGCGCTGGCTGACATCCTCGAGCTCGTCGAGGATGACCCGGCCGACCTTGGTGCTGATGACATATTCGTCGCGCGGCCGGTGGCTCAGCACTTCGCCCATGCGGATCTCGGCCAGGCCCGCACCGTAGAGCGGGGCGGTGTCGTAATAGCGGATGCCCTGGTTCCAGGCGGCATCGACGGTAGCGCGCGCTTCCTCCTCGGGAATGTCGCGGAACATGTTGCCGAGCGGCGCGGCGCCGAAGCCCAGCTTGCCGGGGAGGATGTCCTTGATCGCCATGTCGCTCGCGCCTCGTTCAGCCCTGTTGTGCGGGAAGATAGGAAGCGCATGTGACCGGCGGAAGGCGATACCCCAATGGGGGCCCAGTCAGGCTTGATCGGCGGAAATGGCCTATGCCGCCTTGAGCGCCCGGCGCTGCAGCTTGCGGAACTGGCGGACTTCGGCGAGCAGGTTGAGCTTCGCGGGTGCATAAGGCTGGAGCCCGGCGGCGATCCGCGCCTCGATCGCATCGAGCGCGCGCATCGGATCGGTGAGGTCGATGTCGAGCTCCAGGATATTGTAGCGCCACCATTGCACGGCGAGCATCCGCTCGATCACCGCGTCGGGGAAGCGCATGCGGATGATCCGTGCCGGCGATCCGCCGACAATGGCATAGGGCGGCACATCGCGCGTCACCACGGCATTGGCGCCGATCACCGCACCGTCGCCGATCGTCACGCCGTCGCGCAGAAAGGCGCCGGCGCCGATCCAGACGTCGTTGCCGATCGACGTGGTGCGTGTGGCGGCCGCGCCCTTGTCGGCGACGGGCAGCGTGCGTTCCCATGCCAGATCGGCGTTGCGGAAGGGCTCCTCGAACGGGTCGTAATTCTCGAAGGCGAGCGCCGAACTGGTGAGCCAGTCGACCGGATGATTGTCGAGCCCGATCTGAACCTGCTTGGCGATCGAGCAATAGCGGCCGATGCGCGCGAAGGAGATCTGCGAGTCATGGCCGAGATAGGTGAAGGCGCCGATCTCCACCGGCGAGTCCCACACCCAGGCATGCGAGAGATTGGCGGGCGCCTCGATCTGGCTCTCGTGATCGACCTGCCAGATTCCGGGCGCGATCCCGTGGATGCCGAGCAGGCGCAGATGGGCGATGATTTCCTCCGAAAAGTCGATCCATTGCAGCGTCATGGCCAGTCTCCCTCGCGAGGGGAGATGGCAGAGCATGGTTAACGACGCGTTAGATCGCGGCGGAAAGAGCGGGCGAGCGCAATGCGCATGATGTTGGTGAGCGGCGTCGAAACCAATAGAAGGATCGTATTCGGTCGTATCGACTGAATATCGATTGCCCGGATCGCGGAAGGCATGGGAGCTTCGAAGACGGGCGGAGATTGTCCGCCTTCTGCAACGCGGAGGAAATGCATGCCCATGCTTCATGTACTTTCGAGCATCTATCTGGCGGCGGCCGGAATTGCCCATCCGGCGCCTGCATTTCTGTTCAACAACAATCCCGTCGCGGTGGATGATACGGCATCTGTCCAGTGCCTGACGATCCAGTCGATCAACGTGCTCGCCAATGACTATGATTCGGACAGCGATCCCCTCACCGTCACCAGCGTCGATTGGCAGACGGGCAATCATGGCTATGCCGAAGTCGACGGCAACATGATCTCCTATTCGGCGGACTCCGTCGGCACCGACGAGATCTATTATTCCGTGTCGGACGGCAATGGCGGCACCGCCACCGCCAAGCTGACCGTCACGATCACCGGCAGGCATTGCGACGAGGAAATCATCTTCCCCGACGTCTAGGTCAGCCCGAACGGCACCACGCGGTTCAGGCGAACGTGCCCTATTTCGGCGCGGCCGAGATAGGGCACGCCCATGTCGCGGCACCAGCGAACGATCATCTGGTCGATCGTCTCGCCGAAGCTGTAATTGCCCGTCGCCTCGCCATTGTCCTTCACCGCCGAGACCGCGCCCAGTCGCACGCCGGCGACGCCCTTGAGCTGGGTGGCATGGGCCATCTGGAACAGCATCCGGTCGATCCGGTAGAGCGGCTCGTCCACTTCCTCGATATAGAGGACATGGTCGGTCAGGTCGGGCAGGTATTTGGTGCCGATCAGCGCGTTGAGGATCGACAGGTTGAAGGCGGCGGCGGGACGGCCATCGGCCAGCGCCGGCTCGAGGCCGCGCTTGTCGCCGTCGATCAGCCAGCCGAGTACCCAGCCTTCGGAAACGCCTTCGTCATGCTGGCCGAGGCCGGAGGACATCGATCCATGCGCGACGCGGCCGACCCGCGCGGCATAGAGCGCGCCGAGCATGAAGCCCATGTCGGAGAAGCCGATATAGGTCTTGTGCCGGGCCGCTGGCTCCAGCTTCGACATCACCATGTCGAGGATGCGATTGGAGCCATAGCCGCCGCGCGCGAACCAGATCGCGTCGAACGCCGGATCATTGGCATATTCGAGGAAGGCGGCGGCGCGCTGCTCGTCGGTGCCGGCGAAATGGCCCCATTCGAGATAGCATTGCGGATGGAACACGATCTCGTGATCGGGATAGGTCAGCGCCATGAATGCGGATAGCCGCGCCGAGGATTCCCGGCTGACTGTCCTTGCTGGTGCGACGACTCCGATGCGCATGCCTTGCCCCTTTGCTTCGAATTGCCGATAGCGCGAGGCCATGGAGCATCGCAAACCTTACTTCTTCGTCGGCATCGGTGGATCGGGGATGATGCCGCTGGCGATGATCCTGGCCGGGCAAGGCGCCAGCGTCGCCGGATCGGACCGCAGCCTCGATTCGGGACGGCTGCCGGCCAAGTTCGATTTCCTTCAAAGCAGCGGGATCGGGCTGTTCCCGCAGGACGGGAGCGGGATCGGCTCGAGCGAGCAGATCGTCGTCGCCTCGGCCGCGATCGAGGAGACGGTGCCCGATGCCCGCCGCGCGGCCGAGCTGGGCAATCCGCGGATGACGCGGGCGGAGCTCAATGCCGCGCTGTTCAACGGCTCGCCGCTGTCGATCGGCGTGGCCGGGACCAGCGGCAAGTCGACCGTGACCGGCATGATCGGCTGGATCCTCCATGCGCTGGGCCGGGATCCGACGGTGATGAACGGCGCGGTGATGAAGAATTTCGTCACCCCCGATGCGCCCTTTGCCAGCGCGCTGGTGGGCAAGGGCGGGGCCTATGTGAGCGAAGTCGACGAGAGCGACGGCTCGATCGCGCTCTATCGCCCGCATGTCGCGGTGCTCAACAATGTCAGCCTCGATCACCTGCCGATGGAGAAGCTGATCGAACTGTTCGGCGAATTCATCGCCCGGGCGGGCAAGGCGGTGGTCAATCTCGACAATGGCGAGGGCGCGCTGCTCGCCGCGACGATGCCGCGCGAGCGGCTGGTGACCTTCGCGATCGGATCGGCGGCGGACCTGACCGCGATCAACCTGCGCGAGCAGCGCTATGGCATCGCGTTCGAGCTGGCGCGCGAGGGCGGGCCCTCGGTCGCGGTGACGCTGCAGGTGCCCGGCCGGCACAATGTCTCGAACGCGCTGGCGGCGATCGGCGCGGCGATGGCTGCGGGGATCGCGCTGGAGGATGCGGCGCAGGCGATCCAGGGCTTCCAGGGGCTCAAGCGCCGCTTCGAGCTGGTCGGCGAGGCGAACGAGATCGCGGTGATCGACGATTTCGGGCACAACCCCGACAAGATCGCCGCGACGCTCGATACGCTGCATGCGTTCGAAGGGCGGTTGCTGCTGCTGTTCCAGCCGCATGGCTATGGCCCGCTGCGGGTGATGCGGCGCGAGCTGGTGGCGATGTTCGCCGAGAAGCTGGGGGCGGAGGATGTGCTGGTGCTGCCCGACCCGGTCTATCAGGGCGGCACGACCAATCGCGAAGTGACCAGCGCGGACATCGTCGCCGATGTCGCGGCGACGGGCCGCAACGCGCTGCACATCCCGGAGCGCGCGGCAGCCGCGGCGCATCTGGTGGCGACCGCGCGGCCGGGCGACCGGATCGTGGTGATGGGTGCACGCGACGATACGCTCAGCCAGCTCGCCATCGAGATGCTGGCCAGGCTTACACATTAAAAACACGCAATAATTCGGCCTATATTCAAAAATCCGTAGACATTTGCGGAGCGAGGATGTCAGCTCTCCGGCGAGATTCCGAGGAGGCGGCATATGCGCTTGCTGCAGCCAGTTTTTTGCGTGTTCGGAAAGCATCATCGCAGCCGTGGGCGTGCGTGGGATGACGGCTCGACCTTTCGATCCTGGTGCGAGGGCTGCGGCAAGCCGATGATCCGCGGCCTGGGCGGATGGAGCGTCGATACCGACCCTCCGGTTGGAAAGCAGCATTAGCGGTTAGTCGTGGTCGCTTTCCTATATGGAAAGCGTCGTTGACATTCGTTCGCGAATCGACGTAAAGCTTGCTTGTCACTTAGACAGGGGAGCTTTCCATGATGCCCAAAGACGAACTGCGCGCGCCCAAGGTCGGCGTCCCGGTGCTGGCCTATGTGGTCAGCCTTTTGGCGAGCATCTATCTGGTCAAGGCGCTCAATCCGACTGCGGCGGTAGCAGCGCTGATCTTCGCCGTGCCTGCGGCTGCGCTGGTGTGGATGGTCGTGCAGTCGCGCCGGGCGAAGCGGTTCATGGGCAGCGCGCCGTGCGGCGGTCGCGCCTATGCACGCCGGATCGTGGTGCTGGCGCTCAGCTATGTCGCCCTGTTGTTGCTCGCGATCTGGCTGAACAAGAGTTACGCGCTGAGCGGGCCGGTGGCCGTCGTCGTTGCGCTGCTGCCGGCATTGCCCCTGGTCGGGATGATCGTGGCGATGGCGCGACTGATCATCGATACGCAGGACGAATATCAGCGGATGCTCCATGTGCGGCAGATGCTGGTCGCGACTGGCTTCACGCTCGCGGTCTGCTCGGTCTGGGGATTCCTGGAGGAGTTCGGCCTGGTCATGCACCTGCCGGCCTATTGGACCTTCGTCCTCTGGTGCGGCGGGCTCGCGATCGGCACGATCTACAATGAGGCGCGCCCATGAATAACCGCCTCCGCGTGCTGCGCGCCGAACGGGCGTGGAGCCAGCAGGATCTGGCCGAGCGGCTCGAAGTGTCGCGCCAGAGCGTCAATGCGATCGAGACCGGCCGCTACGATCCCTCGCTCCCGCTCGCCTTCAAGATCGCCGACCTGTTCGGCCTGACCATCGAAGAGATCTTCGCCAACCCCAATCGCAAGGACTGACCCATGATCCGTCGCATTGCCTTCGCCATGCTTGCCACCGCCAGCATCCCGATGATCCTGCACGCTCCGGCCGCGCATGCCGCGACCGCACCGGCGGCCGCCGACCTGATCCAGATGGACCACATCTCGGTACAGGTGATCGGCAAGGGCAGCCCGGTGATCCTGATCCCCGGCCTCTCCAGCCCGCGCGCAGTGTGGGACGGCGTGGCGCCGGAGCTGGCCAAGGGGCACAGCGTCTATCTCGTCCAGGTCAACGGCTTTGGCGGGGATGATCCGCGCGGCAATCTGAAGCCCGGCGTGCTCGCCGGCATCGTCGCCGATCTCGATGCCCTGATCGTCCGTGAGAAGCTGGGCAAGCCGGCTGTCGTCGGCCATTCGATGGGGGGCCTCGTCGGGATGATGCTGGCGGCCCGGCATCCCGATCGCCTCGGGCGGCTGATGATCGTCGACTCCTTGCCCTGGTTCGGCGTGCTGATGAGCGCGCCGGGGATGGAGGCCTCGGTCGAGACGGTCACGCCGCAGGCGGAGCGGATGCGCGACGCGGTGGCCGGAGGCTATGGCAAGCCGGCAGATCCAGCGGCGATCGAGCGCAACATCACCGGCATGACGATGAAGCCGGAAAACCTTCCGCGGCTTCGCGAATGGGCCGCAAAGGCCGATCTGCGTGTGACCGCCCAGGCGCTGTACGAGGATCTGACCACCGACATGCGCGCGGAACTGGGCAAGATCACGGTGCCGGTCACCGTCACCTTCGCGTGGAACGAGACCTATCCGCGCCAGCCCCAGGCAGTGCAGTTCTACACGGCGCAATATGCCGGCGTCGCCGGACTGAACCTCGTTCCGGTCGGCCCGGCCCAGCATTTCGTGATGCTCGACCAGCCGGCGGCATTCCAAGCCGCGCTCACCGCCTTCCTCGCAGGCTGAGCGTCGCCGCACAAAGAAGGGCCCGGGAAACGCTCCCGGGCCAGTCTGCTCACTTCGGTTATCTGGGGATCAATAGGTCCCGGAAAAGCTCCGGTTCAGGTTCCGGTCGCGATTCCAGTCCTGATCGTCGCGTCCGCCGAACAGCGCACCCGAGCGTTCCTCGTCCTTCCAGGCCGCATGGGCCTCGTCCGCGGTCTTGCGCAGCATCACCTTGTCGTCGACCGACTGGATCCAGCGCGACGGGATCGAATGGTGGTGACCGCCCGCATCGGCATCGTTCTTCGCCAGAATGATGCGGTCGCCGCGGATCTTGTCGACCTTGCCGACATGGGCGCCGTCCGATCCGACGACTTCCATATGCTCGATCACCCGGCGCAGGCCATCGCGCTGCCCCTGGCGATCGGTGCGCCAGCTGTTGAACTCGTTCTCGAAGCGCTGGGCATTCTCGCGGCGATACTCGTCATAGTCGTTGTCGAGCTCGGCGATGCGCTGGCGGCGCCAGCCCGAATAATGGTCGTCGGGCTGCTGCGCCCAGCGCTCGTCGCGCGCCTGGCGGGCATCATAGCGGATATCGGCCTCGCGGCGGCGCTCCGCCTCGCGGTCGCCGAACCAGGAGCGGACCTCGTCGCCGGCGCGCTCGAAGAAGCCGCGATCGGGATCATAGCCGCCGCGATAGTCGCGGTCCTCGCCATAGCCGCGGTTATAGCCGCGCGGAGTGTCCCAGCCGCCGCGATCGGCGCGATAGTCGCGGCCGCCGCGATCCCAGTCATTGCCATATCCGCCGCTGCCATATCCGCCATGGCCCTGGCTGCCGCGATAGCCGCGCCCTCGGCCGAGCTCGCCCGCCGCCGCATATTCGCGGGCGCTGGAATAATGCTCGCCGCCGGCACGTCGGACACCGCTTACCTGATATTGATCCTGGGGGCCGAAATAACGGGGTTCGTCGTAACGGTCGTTCATCGAATCCTCTCCACTGCAGGTTGGGCTGGGTTGGTGCGGATTCAGCGGATGAGGGGGCGGGATGGTTCCGGAAAAAGCCCGGTTTTTCAGTGCCATTCGCCGCGCCGGCGAAGCGTTTTGCCGCGTGCGTTGCAAGCCAGTTGCATTGGGCAAAAAGCGCCGCTAATGCAGCGCCTCTCCGGGTTCCCCGGAGACAGGCGGCGGGGCTGTAGCTCAGATGGGAGAGCGCTGCAATCGCACTGCAGAGGTCAGGGGTTCGATTCCCCTCAGCTCCACCAGCCGCTAGCCGCAAATTCTGCGATTTCGATAGCATCGACGGACTCGAGCGGCGGCCAGCTCCACTAGTTTGGTATCGCAAATGGGTATTCGTACCCTGGATTTTGGCGCCATCGCTCTAAGGGGGGGGGGCGGCGGGCATGGCGATCGCGGAGTTGCGGCGACAAGGTGAGGCCATCAGTAATGGGGCTGAGAATTGGGGATGCCTGGCCTTATGACGACAGCTTTGATGTTTACCTCATCGTCGGCTAAATTCCCGCGGATTATATGATCGGTCACATGACGAAGTGCCCGTGATGGGCTAACTTCCGTTGGTCGGATGCGTGCGCGAGAGTACGTGGCAAATGGGATACGCGAGGCACGGGTATGCAATTTGAAGTTGTCGGCATTGATTACGACAATCGAATCAATAATTTCATGGTCAGTGCTAGGGCGGATTATGAATGGTATCTCGAAAAGACTAAGGGCTCTGAAGAGAATCTCAAAATTCAGCGCGACATCATTAAGGGGTCAAAGCCCTATAAGAATTTACGCGCTGATCTGAAACTCGGGTGCATTTTGCCAACGATCGTCCTGGCAGTGCGTGACGTCGATGTGTCCGTTACCGAGAAATATAGTCCAACCGATGGTTTCATGAAGGCATCTAGAGAGGATCTGGATGCTCTGGAGGGAATCATTAGTGCGGTGCAGCCGTCGCATGTCGATATCGTAGATGGATTGCAGCGTACGAATGCTCTGCGGCAGACCTTCGACGATTTGGAAGAGGCTGAACGCCCGACGTTCCTCGCGCGATCTCTGCGCCTGGAAATCTGGGTGAACATCGAGTTTTTCCCACTCGCGTATCGAATGCTGCTGCTCAACGCGGGCCAACGGCCAATGTCAATGAAGCACCAGATCGACATTCTATCGGGCGGCTTGGCTAATGATCTTGATGATCTGCCTGGGATTGAGATCATTCGCCTCAAGGATCACAAGCGCCGCGTAAAGCCAGGCCAATTTCACCTCTCGACACTTGCTCAGGCCTTCCAAGCGTGGATGCAGCGAAGCCCGAACGTCGATAGAACCAACTTGGTGGTCGAAACGATGGTGGTTGACGAAGCCCTAGACTCGCTGGGCATCGATCTTTCGGACAACGATGGAAACCAGCGCGACGGCTTTAGGCAGTTTGTCGGATGGATTCTAGCGCTCGATCAGGCCCTGGGCGAAGAAAAGAACAGGTTCTTTGCAAACGACACAGTAGTCCTCGGATTCGCCGCCGCTATTGGTTTCGCGCACAAGAATGAGACGCTCCAGGACCGGCTTCCCGGCGCCATGGAGAAGCTCATTGCCGATGCTAAGAATAGCGAGATTCTTGATCCCCTTGGAGTTGAGACGTTCGACCAGTTTCGGCGAAGTGTTGATACTAAGCGCAGCAACGTAGGCGAAGCTACGCGCGGTCTCGTATTCCGGGCGGTTCGAGAATACATTATGCAGGAGGGCACCAGCCCTATGATTGAGTGCTGGACGCAGTCGGCAAGCATGATGTGACATGCAACTAGCGGAAGCCCTGGGCGTGGGATCTGCAGAAGAAATTGACCCCACCCGTCCGATAAAACTTGGCAATTTTGAACTCGGGCCCGATGCGGCCGCCGAAGCCCATCGCATTCTTAGCGGCCAAGAGCAGCCGCCCGAGTTGCGGTGGCACGCACGCGACGTGGATGTCCCTCTATATTGGTCCGTGGTGCATCAAACGGACGGTTCAGGCGAATTATTCGGCTTCCCGTTCGAGTACAAAGGCGCTTTGCCAACCGCGATTGAGATCGCAGTTGTCCGAGCTGTATCGGCAGCACCCGCGGAAGAATTAGCGAGCGTCCTCGCAGGCGGTGCTTTGGTCGAGCTAGGGTCTCATACCGTCCTAGGGAAATTTGCAGAACTTATCGAGGTAACTAGGCGGCCTTTCGCGGGAAAGAGCTTGCTATTTGATTCGGCAACACAGGCTACGGTCTCGGCGGATACCGCCTCATTGCTAACCAGCACATGTCTTAGCTGCTTTGCTAATTCGTTCCGTACGTCGCCATTGAAGTTCCGCTATTTAGAACTTTACCGCATGATCGAAGCGAGGTTCATCGCTGACGTGAAATTGAAGCTTTTGGCGAGCTTCGACGCCCAGCCGGCTGATGCCCTCCAAGATGCCGCGGAAGCACTGAAAAGCGAGATGAACCAAATTAGAGGCCTAGCGGAGAGTCAGAAGGATGCGTTCGAAGCGTGCTGGAGCGCGCTCGACACAATGAAGAACACCAACCGGTTTGCAGCCGCCTTATTTCGTAAAGCCAAGGCTCGTGGTGTGCAGGGTCAAAAGTGGGAAACCGGCGCAGCGCTAGTCTATCAGGTCCGGTGTGCGGTTGTGCACGCCGGGCAAAAAGACCTGATCTTTGAAGGATTCCCGGATGGTGATGAGGTTATCGAAGCATTGCTTCCTGCAGTAGAGCGCGCCGCGCTGCTCCTTGTCGGCATCGAGGTCGCGTAGCAGCGCTGGCCAGAAACATTGATCGCCGCTAAAGCAAGCTATCGTCTGGTATCGCAAATTGCTCGCGCTCTGAGTGCGTTCCAGTGATTTTCGTAGGGCATCGACAGGTGTCCGAGAGAAGCTAGAACGCTACACGCAATCGCACTGCAGAGGTCAGGGGTTCGATTCCCCTCAGCTCCACCAGCCGCCCCCTTTCATCAGATGCGGTTCCCGGGCGGGCGATGCGCGCGCGGCCTTACAGCGTCGAGATGATAAGCGCGTAGAGCTCCTCATAGTTCACCGAATATAGATCCCCGGCGGGCGCGGCTTCGGCGGTGACGGCGCCGGATGCATCGCGCTGCTCGGCTCTTTCGGGCCAGCGATTGTGGCGCACGATCCCCGTTGCGAGCGCATCCAGGCCCTCCTGGGCGAACGCCTCGATGATGTCCTGGGCGATCATGCCGTAATGGGTGACCGCGCCTTCGCCCAGTTCCTGATATTCGGCGTTGAGCCGGAATGCGCGCAGCAGGCCCTTGCACCGGATGGCGACCGCGCGCTCGCGTTCCTCCAGCGGGCGGATATCGCGCTTGGCGCGGCGATCGGACGTAACCTTGAAGGCGGTCTGGGTGTAGCCGCCGGCCCAGGGCGCCGAAGCGGTTCCGCAATGGGTGGTGTTGGGGCCATTGCCTTCGATCGCCTGCATGCCCCCGCGGCCGACCCGCAGCACCGTTTGGTTGCCCGCCGCGATCGCCCAGCCACCCTTGCTGTTGCTGTTGTGCAGCGTGTGATCGTTCAGCGATGCCTGGATATAGCCGCTGATCGCGCCGGCCGCGTTGCGAAAGCGCAGTTGCACCGTGTCGTTCTGCCACTGCGCGACGATGTTGCGGGCGGCCTGGATCGCCGCCGGCGTCGCGTGGACAAGGGGGTCGCCGGCTACCGGGTTCCAGCCGAATGCCAGGCGGCCGCTGCGCAGCGAGATGACATTGCTGAGCCCGGGGCCGCTGAGGTCGGCCTCGCAGTCGATCACCGATCCCGAGGCATCGGCACCGAACACGATGCCACGCTTGCCGCCCGAGGTTATCCGCGAGGCGACGAAGGTGCCCCTGCCGCGTTCCACATGAACCTGTTCCGCGGCGCCGGCAATTACCTGGCAGCCCAGCATAAGAAGGTTCTTCGCTTCGCTGGCGCCGGTATAGTATAGGTTATATTGTCCGGGGTTGCTCTCGAAGTGATTTCCGAAATAGTTTATCGACCCGGCGTTGTCGTGGTGGACGATCTTCTTTCCGTCTTTATCGGATCCGCCATTGTTATTGTCTTCGATCTCCCCGCCCCAGAAGTTTATGACTCCGCTTGGGTTGTTTCCGGTGTAGACGGCGAGATCGTTCTTGATGATCCTCGTGGAATACAGGTTGATGCTGTTCGGCGCGAAGGTGGACGTTTCGGTGGCGTGAAGCCCATAGCCGCTGTCGCGCAGGGTGAGGTTATAGGCGTCCCATATCAGCCCGCCGACGGACCGGATCGCGTAGTTGAAGCCACTGTAGATGCCGTCGCGGAGGAGGACATCGGCGGTATCCTCGATCCTGACGCCGGCGGTGTCGCTTGCCCATTTGCGGGAGCCGGCGAGATTGACGCCGCTGATTCTGGCGTTGAGGCGATATTCCGGGCCCGGGCGCGTCAGGTCGCCGAGCAATATCGCCGTCCCGCGCTGGTTGACGAGGGTCGTCCCCTGCGCATCCAGCGAGATGCCGCCGTGATAATCCCCCTTGAGCGTGATCGGCGCCGAACCTTGCAGCTCGCCGTTCGGCAGCGTGATGCCGCCAGGCTGCCGGCCGGACCGGATTGCATCGGCCTCGGCCTGGATCTTCGCGGCGTTCGCCTGCTCGGCCAGCGCATCCTGGACGACCCCCGTCGCCGTTTTTCCGGCGGCATCGAACGAGGTCAGTCCGCCGGCCAGGATCCCCAGGGTAGTGCGTCTTGTCAGGCTTTCCTTCATCCCCGGACGATCGACCGCGAAGGCCGGTTTGGCAAGCGTGGCGCGCCGGCGCTTCCGAATCAGATAAAGGGCGCGAGCAGCACCAGCAGCGCGGCGACCGGCACCACGGCACGCGCCGCCGCGGGGCGATAGGTGAGGCCGAGCAGGATGATCGCGCTCGCCAGCGGGATCAGCCCGAACCAGAGCACCAGCGCCTGGCCGCCGTCGTGCGCGAAGATCGCGAGCAGCAGCGACAATGCGATCAGCCCCCAGCCATAGCGCGCCGGGTGGCGCAGCGCGGTCAGCTTCGCCTGCAGGCCGAGCAGCGGATCGGTATGGCGCGACATGCCGGCGGCGAGCGCGAACATGCCGAGATAGAGCAGGCCGGTTATAGCGAGGATCATGCCGTGCGCCTCCGCCGCTGGGGGCGCTGCTTCGGACCGCGGCTTTGCTGCACCGCCAGCCAGGCGAGCGCGGCGCCGGCGGCGAGCAGCACGACCGACATGACGCTGGCCGAAAGGCCGAGGATCGCCGCGAGCGCGCAGGCCAGCGCCGTGACGCTGGTGAGCAGCGGCCAGGACCAGCGCGGCTTGAGCGCGGCGCCGATCACCAGCGCGGCACCGGCGGCATAGAGCGCGGTCGAGACCTCGAGCTCCGCCCGGCCCGCGATGCCGAGCGGCAGCAGGCGGTTGGCAAGGAGATAGGCGGCGCAGCCCAGCGGCACGCCGGCCAGCACCCCGGCGTTGAGGCGTTCGACGACGCGGTTGCCGATCGATAGCGGGGCGCGCTCGCGGCGCTTGACGATCCACAGCACCATGCCGGTGGCGATGGCGAGCGTCAGCATCGCGCCGCCGAGGAAATAGAGCCAGCGGGTGAAGATCGGCGCGAAGCGGGCCATGTGCAGGCCGTAGACGACATTATAGGTCTGCACCGCGCCGCGGTTCTCGCGCCATTTGCGGAGCGGCTGGCCGGTCACGCCGTCGAAGCTCATCTCGGCCATGTTGAAACCGAGTTGATCGGCGTCCGAGCGGAACACGCTGACCACTGCGCCCTTGTCGCCCGGATTGAGCACATAGACGCGGCCGACCGTGCCGCCGAGCTGGCGCTGGGCCTCGCGCAGCATCGGCGCGATCGGGGCGAGCGGCGCGGGCACATTGGCGCGCTCGCGCTCGGCGACGCCCGGCGAAAGGTCGTGGTACACCGCCTCGAGGTCGTTGCCATAGGTCGCGGTGATCGCCCAGGGCATGTTGAGCGAGGCCAGGGTGACGATCCCGGTGAAGGTTATCATCAGGTGGAAGGGCGTGGCGAGCACGCCCAGCGCATTATGCCCGTCGAGCCAGGAACGCTGGCCCTTGGCCGGGCGGAAGGTGAAATAGTCCTTGAAGATGCGCCGGTGCGCGATGATCCCGGTGATCAGCGCGACCAGCATCACCATGGCGGCGATCGACGCGAGCAGCCGCCCCCAGGGATAGGGCAGCTCCAGTTCGAAATGCAGGCGGTAGAAGAATTCGCCGCCCAGCGTCTCGCGCGGCGCGGGCGCACCGGTCACCGGATCGAGCGCGCGGTAGAGGAACTGCCCGCCGGTATCATAGGTGGCCTCGACCGTGTTCATTCGGTCGCTGGGCACATTGAAATACCAGGCGTGGGCGTCCTTCGCGTTCGCGGTGAGCCAGGTCGCGGCGGCCTGGACCGCGTCGGCGGGATCCGCCCTAGCGCTGGTCTCGGGGCGCATCCACTGGCTGATCTCGGGCTTGAACACGCTGAGCGTGCCGGCAAGGCACATGACGAACAGCACCCAGCCGAGCAGCAGCCCGACCCAGCCATGCAGCCAGGCCATGACCTGGCGAACGCCCTCGCGCACCGCCGCGCTCATGCCGGGGCTCCCGTCACCCAGAGGATCGCGGTGAGGATCGCGCCGACCAGGACGATGCCGGCCCAGGCGCGCCAGGGCCCGCGGGCGAGGAACGCCCAGATCGTCACCCCCGGCCCGATCAGCAGCGCGAGCAGGGTGGCGGGGATGATCGCCTCGACCCGGGGCATCGGCAACACCCGCGCGAGCGCCGCGGCGGCGAGCGCGGCGACGGCATAGGCGCCGACCGTCCCCGCCACCACGCGCGCGGCGACATTGGCGCGATAGCGCCAGCCCTGTCTCTGTTGTGCTGCCCCTGCCACGTGCCCGGTCTTAATAGTTGAAGCTCAGCGCGACGCTGACGTTGCGCGGCGCCGCATAATAGGCCTGGCCCCACATTAGGCTGCCGAGATATTTCTCGTTGCCGACATTGCGCACATTCACGCTGGCGCGGACCTTGTCGACCAGGCGAACGCTGGCCATCAGGTCGACCACGGCATAGCTGGGCTGGCGCAGGATCACGTCGCCGGTGACGATGCCGTACGCCTGGACGCCGCTATCGGCATAGGTGATGTCGCCTTGCCAGCGCAGTTGCGCGCCGAGCTTCAGGTCGTTGAGCTGCGGCACCGTATAGGTGGTGGCGAGCTTGAGCGTGCGGCGCGGCAGGAAGGTACGCGCAGGGTTGCCGGCCTCGTCCTCGATCTTGAGGCCGGTATAGCCGCCGCTGATCGACCAATTGTCGGTCACCTTGCCGGCCAGCTCGATCTCGAAGCCCTTCGAGGTCGTGTCTACGCCGGTATAATAGCTGTCGCCCGCGCGGCACGGATCGGTGGCGGCGCAGGTGCCGGCAAAGGCCGCCAGCCCCTTCTGCTTCGCACGGAACAGCGAAGCGGTGGCGTAGAGCCTGCCGCCGAACCACTCGCTCTTGATGCCGCCCTCCAGGCTGCTGCCCGCCGCCGGATCGAGCCGCTGGCCGCTTACCAGGATCTCGCTCTGCGGATTGAAGATGTCGGTATAGCTTGCATAGAGCGAGACGTTCGGGGTCAGGTCGAACAGCGCGCCGACATAGGGGCTGACCTTGCTGTTCTTGCGCGACTGATCGGTGCCGTAGGAATCGCCCAGCGATTCCAGCCACATCGCACTGACGCCGACCACGGCCTTGAGCCGGTCGGAGAAGTTGAGGTGCGCGGCGCCATAGGCGCGCTTCAGCCGGTCCGAGTAATCGGCGGCGAGATATTCGCCCGGATAGCTCGGCTCGGGGATCGCGACCTGGCCCAGGCTGAGCACCGGGGGGTAGTCGATCGCGTCGAGCGAGAAATTCTCCCATTCGTGCACATCGGTGCGGCCGCTCGACACGCCGAACGCCAGCTGATGCTCGCGGCCGAACAGCTTGACCGGGCCCGAGACGTAGAAATCGCCGAGATACTGGTCGTAGACCGACGGATAGATGCCGGCCATGCCGCCAAGGCCGAGCCCGGTCGTCCTGTCCGGATTGCCATAGGCGTAGAGCAGCTTCGCTTCGTAGCTGAGGCGGCGATAGGTGGCGATCGTCTTGGCCGACCAGCCGCCGCCAATGTCATAGGCGAGCTCTGCGAAGGCGGTCTGATCGAGCGTGTTCCAATAGGTCCAGTCGGCCGCGGTCGAGGCCGAGCGGGCATAGGGGATGCGGGTACCGTCGGTATAGCTGAGCGGCAGCGAGCCCCACATCACGCCCGAGGCGTCATTGTCCTGGCGGCTATAGCCGGCGGTGAAGGTGAGACCGTCGAGGATCTTCGCCTCAACCGTTGCGCCGAACACGTCGCGGTTGACCCGGTTATAGGCCAGGTAATTGTCGCCTTCCTGATGCGCATAGACCAGGCGGACGCCGATAGTGTCGTTGAGCGGCACCGAGACATCGCCCTCGGCGCGCCAGCTGTTCCAGCTGCCGTAGCGGATGCTGGCACCGGCCTTGCGTTCGTCGAGCGGGCGCTTGCGGACATAGTTGATCGTGGCCGACGGATTGCCGATGCCGGTCATGATCGCATTGGCACCGCGGATCGCCTCGACCCTGTCGAACAGCGCGGTGTCGAGGTCGCCGAACTGGATGCCGGCGACCAGCGGCATGCCGATCCCGTCGAACTGGAAATTGGTGATGTCGAAGCCGCGCGTTGAAATAGGTGCGGTCGGTCTCGACCCGCTCGACATTGATGCCGACGGTCTGGGTGAGCAGGTCGTTGACGTTGTTGAGCGCGAAATCGTCGATGCGGGTGCGATCGATGATCGTGATCGACTGCGGGGTCTCCTTCGGCGTGAGCGACAGGCCGGTGGCGGAGGGAGTCTTCTGCTCGACCGTGCCGGTGACGACGATCTCGTCGCGTGCCTTGTCCTGATCGTCCTCGCCATCGGGACCATGCGCCCAGGCGGCCGAGGGCAGGAGCATGGCGCCAGCGAGCAATGCGCCACTGAAAAAGCTGTTCATCCCGGTTCCCCAGAAGCGGATCGTTCGGGGGCTCGTTAGGGAAGGTAATATTGCGAGTCAATCGCATTAGCGAAAGCGTGTGTTCCTTGCATGAAAATGGGGGAGCGGCTTGCCGCTCCCCCAGGAATTGCCCCTTGAGGGACGATCAGAAGTCGACCTTGGCGCCTACCCGGAAATAGCGGCCAAGGGCGTTCGGACCGGCCCAGGCCGGGTTGTAGCCGTAGAGGCCGTATGCCGCGGTGGGATCGAAGGGCGGCTTCGTGTTGAGCAGGTTGAGCACGTTGAGATAGATTGAGAACTGGTCGCTGATCTTCTGCGATGCCGTCATATCGACATTCCAGACCGCCTTGGAACGGCAGGCATAGGGCGAGCCGTCGGTATAGGCCTTCGAACCCGTCGCGATCGCGCTTGCGCAGTCCCCCGGCTCGCCGCCGAAGTCGACGCGGGCGACGTCATAGCCCGAGGTGTAATAGGCCGTCACCGACAGGATGGTGCTGCCCAGATCCAGCGTGTTCTGCCAGCTGGCGCGCCAGCGCGGCGAGCCCGAGCAGGAGGTGGTGTTGCACGGGCTCAGCGTGCCCTCATATTCCTGCGCCTTGCCGGGCTTGCCCGTGGTCGGATCGACCGGCGTCAGGTGGTTCTTGTTGAGATACGAGGCTTCGAACGCGCTAATCAGCCTGATGCCGTCGGTGAGCTTGAAGTTCGCGTTGGCGCCCAGGTCGATACCCTCGACCAGCTGCTGGTTGGCGTTGGCATAGGAGGTTTCGATGAAGCCGATATGCGGCAGCGCATTGGGGAACTGCTGGTCGCGCAGGCCCGGGCGGACGGTGAAGCCGGGAATATTCACGACGCCGTTGTTCGCATAATATTGCTCGACCGCAGGTCCGGAGTCGGTCACGCCGACGATCAGGTCGCGAACCTTGATCCGCCAGAAATCGACAGTGAAGCTGACGTTGCGGATCGGCTCGAAGATGAAGCCTGCGGTGATGCTCTCGGACCGCTCCGGCTTCAGGTTCGGATTGCCCTTGTTGACCAGCCCGACCGAGAAGGACGTTATCGCGTAGTTGTTGTTGCCATGCGCCGTGCAGAATGCCGGCTGGCTGCCGCAGAAGCTTTCGCCGCCGATGGTCACATAGCCGGTGGTCGGCAGGCCGAACGCCTCGTTGAAGCTCGGGATGCGGAAGCCCTTCGACCAGGTGCCGCGCACCGCTACCTGCGGAATCGGCGTGAACTTCGCGCCGACCTTGGGCGAGAAGTTCTTCTGGCCGGTCGAGTAGGAGTCGTAGCGGCCCGACAGGTTCATCTCGAACTGCTTGACGATCGGCGCATCGATTTCACCGAATGCCGAGAAGACGTTGCGATTGCCCGAGGTGCCCACCGAATTGATGCCGTAATAGCGATCATAGGGATGCGCGTCGTTCTGCGGATTGGAACTCGGCGCGTCGATCGATTCATGGCGATAGGCGAGGCCCGCTGCCACCTGGAGATCTCCGCCCGGCAGCGTGAAGAGCGTGTGGGTTACGTTGCCGGTCGCCTGCCACAGATTGGACTCCGAGATGGTCGTCTGGGTCGGCATGATATAGTCCCAGACGTCCTGGGGCGTTGCGTTCGGGTTGCTGAAGTTGAACGTCCCGCGCGCAGCGGCATCCATGATCCGCTGCGGGATCATGTAGTTGGCCTGCACGCGGCGCAGCCGGACGTTCGAAGCGGTGAAATTGGCCGAATAGTTCCAGCCCTCGGCAATGTCTCCCGACATGCCGATGGTGCCGCGTAGTGACCGCGATTTCGGCTCGTCGGTGACCGGTCGATCCGGCGTGAAGAACAGCTGGGCGGTCTGCCCCGCCGCCGCATAGGGATTATAGGGGTTGAGCGTGCCGTTGGCGGCGCTGCAGCCGGTGCCGACGCCGTTCGGGGTGCCGATACCCGTCGCGCAGACATGGACCGGAAGGATCATCTCATAGACCGCCGCATCGCCGATCGGCGGAGTCGGCTGGCCGATGAAGCTGTAGGGTGCGGCCGAGGCGAAGCTGCTCGTCTGGTAGAAATTGGCCTGGGCATAGAGCTGGTGATGCGCGCCGATATTGGCGGTGAAGCGCGCCGATGCGCCGATACGCTCGATTTCCGGCTGGAGCATCCGGTAGGCGGCGACGTTGTTGACCTCGCAGACGCGGCCGTCCGCCGGGGCGAGCGTCGAAGCGGCGATCTGGGCTGCCGTCAGCTGGATCGGCGAGAAGCGCCCGCACCCCAAGGCCGTGTTGAGCTGCGAGAAGCGTCCGGTGCCGGTATCCGATCCCGGCGTGGTGACGGGACGCGCATAGGCGATGCCGGGCGCATCGAAGAATGTCCGGGCCCTGCCGTTGGCGCTGACGCCATTGTAGTTGCGGTTCTGCAGGCAGACGCCGTCGGCCTTGCAGATCCTGCTCCAGTCGGCGGTGTTGAACGGATAGTCCAGGTCCCGCGCCCAGAGCGCATCCTGCTTCTGATATTCGCCGCTGACGTAGAAATTGAAGCCCTGATCGTTAAGATCGCCAAAGCCCCAGGTGGCGTCGAACCGGCGCTCGCCGGCGTCGCCGCGCTGGGAAATGCCGGCGGATGCGTTGAGGTGGAGACCGGTCACCTGCTTCTTGGTGATCACGTTGATCACGCCGGCCACCGCGTCCGCGCCATAGGTGGAGGAAGCGCCGTCGCGCAGCACTTCGATACGATCGACGATTGCGCTGGGAATGGTGTTCAGGTCGACGAAGTTGCGCTGGCCGTCGTCCGCAAGCGGATAGGGGGCCATGCGCAGACCGTCGAAGATGGTGAGCGTCGCCTGTACGGTCAGGCCACGCAGCGAGATCGCCGTGGCGCCGGAGGCGAAGTTGTTGCCGTTGTTCCAGCCCGCGGTGATCGTGCCGGCATTGCCGGCCGAGACGCGCTGCAGAGCCTCGGAAACGGTATTGAGGCCGCGCTCTTCCAGCGTCTGGGACGAAAGCACGGTGACCGGCGACGGCGTTTCGGCATTGGCGCGGCGGAACAGCGAGCCGGTGACGACGATCGCTTCGCCGCTATTCTCCTGCGCGGCGGGCTCGGTGGGTGCCGTGGCGCTGTCCTGCGCGGGCGGCGCGGCGGTTTCCTGCGCATGGGCCGGCATCGCGATCAGCATGGCGCCGCACAGCGCCGTGGAGCCCCGCAGGAAGCGAGTCATGGTCTTGGTTCGATTTAACATTGTCAGCCCTTTTGTTGGTGGGCCGCGGCGGTGCCCGTACTCGGGTCACGCGGTGGCGGGCCACTCCCTCTTTCGCTCGCGCGGCGGGCTGCATCGCGCTCCGGTCAATTCCGTCGAGAATGCCTGCTGACCCGATTGCCCAGGCGTTAGCCCGCAGCCTGCCCCGCTGCGCCGCCTCCCGATCCGGAGGGCAGGCACGTGGGCGAAGTTGCGGGCGGGGCGGGACGGTTTCCCGCGTTAAGCGATCGAAATGGCGCTGGCTGCGACCAAAGCCGCCATTGCGGGATCGGCGGGCGGGGAGCCGGCAAAGGGAAGGGGAAGACAATGCGGGCCCGGTGCACTGCCGGGCCCGAGGGAAAGGGAATCAGGCCGGCTTGGCGCCCGCCGTTCCGCACTTCACGAACTTGCCCTTGCCGTCCTTGCAGCGTGTCGCCTTGGCGGGGGCGGCGGGCTTGGTGGGGCATTTGACGAACTTGCCATGGCCATCGCGGCACGGCGCCGCCGCGATCGACGGCGTGGCCGCGGCGAACATGGCAAGCGAGGCGCCGGCGATCATCAGGTTCCTGAACATGGGCATCTTCTCCATTTGAGGAGAATCAAGGCTGCGCCTTTCCGCCTGACGGACGCTTCTCCTCGGGATGAACTTTTGGCAATATTCGTGCTCACGGGCGGCAAAGATGATTCGATAATTTCGGCGCGCCCGCGACACATCCTGGCGCAGGGGTAATTGCATAGCGACGAGGTAGGAATAAGCTGACGACTCGTTGAGCGTGCTTTCCCCTTATCGAGGGAGATACCGAATGCCCGAGAATGGCCTCTTCGACCCGTCGCTTCCTACCCTGACGATCTATGATCGTGCCGACCGCCCTGCGCGTGGCCTGCTTGCCCATGCCGGGCAGATCATCGAGCTTGGCGCGGGGGGCGGCGGTCGCAATCTCTGGGCCGCGCGCCTCGACGAGGCGGTGCGGCTCACCGAGCGCCCGGTGATCCTGGTCGCGCATGGCATCGGCTGCTTCGCCGTGACCTGGTGGGCGCGGCTGTCGCCGGCCTCCTATGTCGAGAAGGTCGCCGGCGCCGTGTTCGTCCGGCCGCTGGGATCGGCGGTGGCGGCGTCGCCCGACCAGCTGTTCGCCGGCCCCAGGCTGCGGATCGCCTTCCCGTCGATCCTGGCGGATACGGGAGCGGATGCCGCGGCGCTGGCGCGGGACTGGGGCAGCCGCTTCCTCGATTCGACGCCGGTGCGCTCGATCGGCGATCTGCTCGCTTCGCTGCGCGGCGAGCCCGAAGCGGAGCCCGGCACCGAGCCTCGGCTGCTCAGCCTGGCGGGCTGAACCACAAAAGGCTGGATTCCGGCAGGCGCATGCCCTAGGGGCCGCGCTGTGCTGCTTCGCGCAGCAACTCGCTATTTGGGGAGTAGCCAGCCGCGCATCGCGCGGGCTCCCGCGTCAACATACTTGGTCGAGAGGCCATGGCGCGGGAGGGACGGGAACACCGTTCGGGCGAGACCAATGGCGTCGCATCTCCGCTCTTGCCGGGCGGGGAGGTGCGATGTCGCTGGATTTCGTCTCCGTCCGGCCCGGAGTATTCCCTTGTTCGAAGCTTTCTTCAGCTCCACCGCGCTGGTCGCGCTCGCCGAGATCGGCGACAAGACCCAGCTGCTCGCCATCCTGCTCGCCACGCGCTTCAAGAAGCCGGTGCCGATCATCCTCGGCATCCTGGCGGCGACGCTGGCCAATCATTTCCTCGCCGCGCTGGTCGGCTCCGAAGCGGCCCAGCTGCTCCAGGGGCAGTGGTTCCGCTACCTGATCGCCGCCTCGTTCATCGCCATGGGGTTGTGGACTCTGATCCCCGACAAGATCGACGATCTCGAGGACAAGCCGGCGCGGTTCGGCGCCTTCCTGACCACCGCGATCGCCTTCTTCCTGGTCGAGATGGGCGACAAGACCCAGCTCGCCACCGTCGCGCTCGGTGCCAAGTTCCACAATGTCTGGGCCGTGACCGCGGGTACCACGCTGGGCATGATGCTCGCCAATGTGCCGGCGGTCTTCCTGGGCAACGCGCTGCTGCAGCGGGTGCCGCTCAAGCTGGTGCACGGGATTGCCGCCGCGCTGTTCCTTGCGGCGGGCTTCTGGATGCTCGGCGAGACTGCGGGCTGGTTCTGAGCGCTTCCTACATCGCAGGCGGCGCGACTCGCGAAAGTACATAAAGTACCGGCCCGGAGCAGGTTTTGCGGGCCGCTATTTTCCCTGTTTTCTCGGGAACGCGCCGCATCTCGCAACCTTGTTGCGCATGCGGGATCCTATTTTTCCACCGGGGTCAAAGAGCGGCCGGCCATAGGGCTGGCCGCTCGACCGCAGCAGGCGAAATCCTACATTGCAAGGGGGAATGGCAGCGTCTCAGGCGCCCATCTCGGCGGTGAAGGTGACGCGCAGCGCCTCGGACAGGCTGCGCGCGCCGAGCTTCTGCATCAGGTTCGCGCGGTGGACTTCCACCGTGCGCGGCGAGATGCCGAGATCATAGGCGATGGTCTTGTTCGGAAAGCCGGCGGCAAGCCCGTCGAGCACTTCGCGCTCGCGCGCCGAGAGGCTGGCGAGCTGGGTGCGCGCGGCATCGGTGCGCGTGGCGCTGTTGGCTTCGTTGGCGCGTTCGAACCCGTTCTCGATCGCGCTGAGCAGCTGATCGGCCTCGAACGGCTTTTCGAGGAAGTCGAAGGCGCCGTTGCGCATCGCCTTGACCGCGATCGTCACGTCGCCGTGCCCGGTCAGCACGATGACCGGCATGGTCACGCTACGCTCGTTGAGCTGGTGCTGGACCTGCAAGCCGTCCATCTCCGGCATGCGGATGTCGAGCAGGATGCAGCCCGGCTCGGCATTGCGCAGGTCGCGGAGGAAGGCGACGCCGGACGGCCAGGTGCGCACGGCATAGCCCGTCGTCTGCAGCATGAACCCGATCGAGTTCCTGACGCTGTCCTCGTCGTCGATGATATGTACCAGCCGGCGGTCGTTCATTCGGACTGCTCCGTTTCCATGCGGATAAGCGTGAAGTGGAATGCAGTGCCGCCGCCGGGGCAGGCCTCCATCCAGATCTTTCCGCCATTGGCCTCTACGATGGTGCGGCAGATGGAGAGGCCCAATCCCATTCCGCCGTCCTTGCTGCTGTTGAAGGCGCGGAAGAGGTTTTCCGCGATGTCGGGTGCGATGCCCGTGCCGGTGTCCGTCACCGTGACGCGAACATAGCCGTTCGGCTCCGGCCGGCTCGATATGGTGAGGCGGCGGATCGGCGCGGTCGACATCGCGTCCACCGCGTTGCGCATCAGGTTGATCAGCACCTGCTGGGTCTGGATCTTGTCGACCAGCACGACCGCGCTGGCGGGATCGATCTCGAAGAAGGAATCGACGCCGCGCTCGCGCGCGCCGATCAGCGCGAGCTTGGCGGCTTCCTCGACCAGCGCATCGAGATCCTCGACGCTCTTCTCGCTGTCGCCGCGCGCGACGAACTCGCGCAGACGCCGGACGATCCCGCCGGCGCGCATCGCTTCATTGGTCGCTTCGTCCAGCGCGTGCTGGATCACCGGGAGGTCCGGGCTTTCGTTGCCGCGCATCAGGTTGCCGGCGCCGCGGACATAGTTGACCACTGCGGTGATCGGCTGGTTGAGCTCGTGCGCCAGGGTGGAGGCCATGGTGCCCATCGCGCTGACGCGCGCGGCGTGGACCAGCTCGCCGCGCAGCTGCTCGATCCGCTCCTCGGCCTTCTGCTTGTCGGTCAGGTCGCGGATGAAGCCGGTGAACACACGGTCGCCATCGGTGATCGCCTCGCCGACCGACAGCTCCATCGGGAAGGTCGAGCCGTCTCGCCGCTGGCCGATCACGGTGCGGCCGCGCCCGATCACGCGGCGCTCGCCGGTGGTCAGGTAGCGGGCGATATAGTCGTCGTGCCGCTCGCGATCGGGATTGGGCATCAGCCGGTTGATATTGGTGCCGACGACTTCGGCCTCGCTGAAGCCGAACAGCCGCTCGGCGGCGGCGCTGAACGACAGGATGTGCGCGCGATCGTCGATCACGATCATCGCATCGGGCACGGTGGCGAGCACCGAGCGGAACTGATTGACGCTGGCCTTGAGCTGGCGCTCGGTTTCCTGCTGCGTGCCCGCGGGCCGGACCGTCGCGGCCTCGCTCGCGGGCAGCCAGCTGACGAGCAGGAGCAGCAGCCCCGATGCCGACAGGAAGAGGAGCAGGTCGAACAGCCCGGCATGCGCGGGGCGGACGAGATTCTCCGCGCCGAGCGACAGCAGCACCGCCAGCAGGCCGGGGAGGATCCCGCCGAGGATCGCGGCTGCCAGCACCGGCACCAGGAAGATCAGATAATAGGGTCGATCATCGGTCCAGGGATCGATCAGTACGCGAATCCCGCATGCGATTGTCACCGCGAGCAAGGTTGCTCCGTACCGGTCCAGTCCTCGATGGAGCGCCCCAGCTCTCATCTCAGGCTCCGGTGGCCGCCGATCTGCACCTATATTGGTCGTGCGCAACGGCAACTTGCAGGGCAAGTGCACGATACGTTCGACAATTGGCGAGTCGGCCAGGGTTAACCATTACATCCGCCTAATCCCGGCTGCGGATAAGTTCACACCCGTGAAAATACAGTGGTTCCGGGGACTGGTATCGGGAGGCGCGGCAAGGCATTGGCTTTTTGCGCTTTTGCTATTATGTACCGGTCATTATGGAAATCACCGCCTGCCAGCCCACCAAGGGCCGCCCCCGCGAATTCGACACCGACTCGGCGTTGACCTCGGCGCTGCGCGTCTTCTGGACCAAGGGCTATGAGGGTGCCTCGCTGAGCGATCTGACCGAGGCGATGGGGATCACCCGGCCGAGCCTCTACGCGGCGTTCGGCAACAAGGAAGCGCTCTTCAAGAAGACGCTCGACCTCTATCAGCGCGAAAAGCTCGACTACATGGGCAAGGCGCTCGACGCGCCGACCGCGCGCGGAGTCGCCGAACGGTTGCTGCAGGGGGCGCTCGAGATGCAGATGAGCACCTGCGACCCCAAGGGGTGCATGGGCGTCATCAATTCGGTCGCCTGCGGGACCGAGGCCGAGTCGATCCGCGCTGAAGTTCTCGCACGTGGCGCGATCGTGAAGCAGAGCCTGATCGACCGGTTCGAGCGGGCCAAGGCCGAGGGCGACCTGCCGGCGGATACCGATGTGATCGGGTTGACCGCCTATCTGTTCGCCTTGCTGCAGGGCATCGCGCTGCAGGCGGGCAGCGGTACGTCGTGCGCGGACCTCAAGAAGCTGATGGACACCAGCCTGGCCTGCTGGCCGAGCAAGTAAGCGACATTAATTCCTCCCCCAGCTTGCTGGGGGAGGGGGACCATTCGCGCAGCGAATGGTGGAGGGGCGCGACGGTGAAACCGGCGCGTTGCGCCGGCCCCTCCACCACCGGCTTCGCCGGCGGTCCCCCTCCCCGAGACAAGCTCGGGGAGGATTTTCCAGAAAATTTCACCCCCACCTCGACAAAAAATACCGACCAGTATAAAAAGCCCTTGACGCAACGCAGCACGATTTCTATACCAGTCAGTATAGAAATGAGGGAAGTTGCCGAAGCGAGGGAATGGGACTGGGGTCCCGCCCCGACACTCCAGCAGCACTGAAATTTGAACAGGACCGGGACGGTGCGCCGCAGACACATGCGTCTGCGCGATGGCCTCGTCTCGTGCCGGTTGGGGATGACCGGAAATGCCGGCGGAAGGGGTTCCGCGCGGCACGGGGAGGTTTTTGCCTTCCGCCGGGCAACACGCAGGAGGAAAGATCATGGCCTATCTCAACTTTGCCGCACTCCAGGGCAGCCCGGTCGCGATGCCCGCCGATGTCCTTCCGGTCACCGGCTTCTCCGCGCTCGAATGGCAGGTCGTCGCGATCGCGCAGCACGACCGGCTCGCCTCGCTGGAGAAACCCGGCCGCCTGTCGATGGCGCTGGGCATGATCTTTGGGGGTGAGAGCCCCAACCCCAAATTGGCGGATCAAAAGCTGGAGGCGCTGCGCCGCATCGCCGTCCTCGCCTGGCACAAGGGCTATGCCCTGCCGCGCCACGAGATCCGCGCCTTTCACGAAGCGGGCTTCACGCCCGACCAATATGAAACGCTGCTCGCCTCCATCAGCCGTGGCCGTGCAGCCTTGAATCAGGGGAAGCGATTCCAATGAACATGATCTCGCGCATCGAAACCGAGACCGGTGACAACAAGTCCGGAGTCTCGGCCCGTATCCGCCGCATGCCGCTGTGGCAGCGCGGCAGCCTGGTCGCGCTGCCGGTGGTGCTCGTCGCCGCCGGGCTCGGCATCGCCAGCAAGGACGCGCCCGCCGCGATGGCCGCGCCGCCGCCGCCGGTGGTGACCGTGTCGGCCCCGCTGGTCCGCAACATCAACGAGTGGGACGACTATGTCGGCCGCTTCGAGCCGAGCCGTGCCGTCGAGGTGCGTCCGCGCGTCTCGGGGGCGATCACCGGCGTCCACTTCACCGACGGCGCGATCGTCCAGAAGGGCCAGCTGCTCTTCACGATCGACCAGCGGCCCTTCGCCGCGGCGCTTGCCGAGGCCCGCGCCGGGCTGGCCAGCGCCGAGAGCGATCTCGCGCTTGCCCGTTCCGACCTGGGCCGCGCCGAGCGTCTCGTCTCGGTGGAAGCGGTGTCGAAGAGCGATGTCGAGCGGCTTCAGGCGCGTGTTCGTGCCGCCGGTGCTGCCGTCTCGGCCGCCCAGGCCCGTGTCCGCAGCCGCGCGCTCGACATGGAGTTCACCCAGGTCCGCGCGCCGATCGCCGGCCGCATCTCGGACCGCCGCGTCGATCCGGGCAACCTGGTTGCCGCGGGCGAAGGGCAGGGCGGTTCGCTGCTGACCACGATCAACGCGCTCGACCCGATCTACTTCACCTTCGACGGTTCGGAGGCGCTGTTCCTCAAGACCAAGCGCGCGAAGGAAGCGGGCGCCCAGGAATCGCCGGTGGAGATCCGTCTCCAGGACGAGACCGACTACAAGTGGAAGGGCAAGCTCGACTTCACCGACAACGGGCTCGATCCCAAGTCCGGCACGATCCGCGGGCGCGCGGTGTTGAGCAATCCGGGCATGTTCCTGACGCCCGGCATGTTCGGCAACATGCGCCTGTCGGCCGGTGGCACCAGCCAGGCACTGATGGTGCCCGATGCCGCGATCCAGACCGATCAGGCGCGCAAGCTGGTCCTGGTCGTCGGCAAGGACGGCACGGTCGCACCGAAGCCGGTGACGCTCGGCCCGGTCGTTGACGGCCTGCGTGTCGTGCGCACCGGCCTGACCGCCCAGGACAAGGTCGTGATCTCGGGCACCCAGTTCGCGCAGCCCGGGGGCAAGGTGACCCCCAAGGCCGGCAAGATCGAGCCCACCGCAACCAGTCAGGCGCCGGCCCTCACGGCGCCGGTCACCGGCGAAGCCACCTTCGCGCGTTGACCATCAGCCGCCGGCTCTCCCCAGG
>JAEXLC010000267.1 GCA_023445495.1 Pseudomonadota bacterium
GTCTGCAGCCGGTCGGCAAGGCGATTGGCGAGCACGTCGCCGTCGCCGCCGGCCGGGGCCAGCTCGCGATAGTCCCAGTAGAGGCCCGCGGCCTGGGGCAGCGGCACGCCGCTTTCGGGAGCCAGCACCGAAGTCATGGTCTGCTGGAGCTCGGCGAGCATCGGGCCGGCCTGGGCGCCCAGCTTGAAGTAGCGCAGCAGCGTGGCGCCGCTCTTCAACTCGGCGCGCAGGTCACTGGCTTCCTTGGCCAGGCCATATTCGATGGTCAGCGCGCGCTGCTCCACCGGGCCGCCGCGCCAGCCGAAGCGCAGCGCGTCGAGCTGCTTGATCGCATCGGCCGGGCCGATCGAGTGGCCGTCGATCGAAACCTGGATTGCGCCGAGCCGGGCGCCCGCCTTCACTTCCGGAGAGCCGGTGAGCCCGGCGCGTTCGAAGCGCAGCCTGGCGCCGGCAAGGTCATTCTTCGCGAGCAGCGCCCGGCCGCGCAGCAGGTTCGCGTCGGGGTTCCGGTCGCTGAACAGGCCGAGCCACTGCAGCGCCGGGTCGGGCTGGCCGACATCGATCGCGGCCCCGGCGGCGGCCAGCATGAAGTCCACCCGGTCGCGCGGGGCACGGGCGTTGATCGCCACGCGGGCGCATTCGATCTGGCCGATGGCCTCGGCGGCGGCACCCGAATGGGCGAGCGCCCGCATCCGCCAGGCGCAGGCCTCGGGATTGCCGACAAGCTCCGCGCTGCTCAGCGATTGCACCGCCTCGGTATCGCGGCCGAGCAGGGTCAGCGCGGCACCGCGCGCGAGCTGAAACGGCGCGACCAGCGCCAGGTCGCTATCGGCCAGGCGCATCACTTCGAGCACGCCCAGCGCCTCGGCACCGCGCTCGGCGGCGATCAGGCCCTTGGCATAGGTCCAGCGGACCGACTGGCGGGTATCGGGCGTCGCGGTGGCAAGCTGGTGCCAGGCCTCGGTGCCGGTGATGCCGCTCCAGCCATCGCCGCCGGTGATCATCGGCATCTGCGCCAGCGTGGCGGCGAAGCGGGGCAGGGCGGCGCTGGGGATGGTCGCGGCCGGCGTTGCGCTGGCCGCAGGCGTCGGCGCGGAGGCCGCCGCATGCGCGGCATCGCCGCCATGGACGGTCGGCAGGGTCGGTGCGGTCGCCGTCGTCGTGCCGGCGGCGAGGATGAGGAAGAAGCTGCGCATCAGCCGAGCCCGAACGGACGGATGACGACGACGGCGATGCCGCCGCCGATGCAGGCGAGCAGGAACAGGATCGCCGGCATCATCGGCAGCGCCGGCTTGGCAGCAGGCGCCGCGGCGGCAGGTGCCGGGCGCGGCCGGACGACTTCCGCGGTACCCTCGATGGTGGTCCGCACATTCGGATGGCCCCCATCGCTGACGACACGCATCTTTCCCGGGCGCTGATCGTGGCTCAACTCATCACCTGCTCACTGATTTCATTCTATTATAGAGTGATGGGCGCCCGCGCGGCGTCGTGTACCGATATCGGAGGGCATGATTTTGCGATGCGAAACGCTGGTAGCGCTTGGGCTTGCGGCTTTGCCGATGCCGGGTGGCGGCGCTTTGGCCTCCGGCGGCGGTGCCGCGGGCGACGGGCTGCACCTCGTACCGATGGAAGAGGTCACCGTGCCGATCATCGACGCGGACCGGGTCAACGGCGTGCTGCGCTTCAAGCTGGTGATCGACGCCGGCTCGGCCGAAGCGGCCACCAAGCTGAATGGCGAGATGCCCGTCCTGCGCGCGGCCACGGTCGCGGCGGGGCTCGAGTTCGCCCGGCTCAATGCCTCGGCGCTGCGCGCAGTCGATGCGCAGCAGCTCGATCATGACCTCACCGCCGCGCTCACGGCGGCCGAACCCGGGCTGGTCCGCGTGCTGATCGTCGAGGTCGACGCCCGCACCGGCTGACCGGTTCGCAACGCGCAAAAGAAAAGGGCCACCCCGGCACGGCGCCGGGGTGGCCCTTTTATTTGTGCTTCGGCTCAGCGCCGTGCGGCCTGGGCCGGTCCGGCGGCCTGGCGCGGAGCCGCTGCCGGCGGCTGTGCCTGCGCGTGGTTCGCGTTGCGGCGGGCCATCGCCATGCTCAGCGATGCGGCGCCCTTGGGCGTCATCGCGGCCATGATCATCGCGGTCGAGCGCTCGCGCATGCGCTGCGCGACCTTCATCTGCACTTCCATGTCGAGCTGCTCGAAGACCACGGCCGCGGCCTTGGGCTTCATCGCCTGGTAGATCCGTGCCAGCTCGTCGAACTGCGAGTCCGCCGGGTTCGGCGCGCCGGGGGCGCCGTTCGGGCCGCCCGCGACTTGCTGCGTCTCATCCTGCTTCTTGCGCGCCTCGGCATCGGCGGCAAGCCGGGCGGTCGCGGCCTTGGCGGCCTGCTCGCGCAGATCGAGCCCGCGCTTGCGGCGCGCGGCGGCGGCGTCGCGGTCGTTCATGTCCTGGGTGATCGCATTGCCCAGCCGCGTGGTGTTCGGGCTGTTGTCCTGCTGGCCGGTCGCGATCGTCGCCGCATTGGCGACCACCGCCATCCCGGCGACGCCGGCGGTGAGGAGGAGGAGCGAGGGGCGGGCCATTACGCGGCTTCCGCCACGGGCGCCGGGGTCTCGCCTTCGCCTTCGACCTCGACGGTCTCGGCGTCCTCGCGGGCGTGGCGCTGGGCATTGGCCATGCTCACCGCGTTGACGATCCGCTCGGCGGCGGAATCGGCGAGGCCGGTCATCAGGCTGAGCTCGTCGCGCAGCTCGCGGGCCCGCTCGACCAGCTGGGCGTGGCGGGCGCAATCGGTGCCGAGCGTGTGCTTCATGTCCGAAAGCACGGCGCGGGCCTGGACGGTGGCGACCTGCAGCGCCTCGACCACCTGGGTGAGCGCGCCGTCCTTCACGGTGCGCAGGCTCTTCATCATCCGCACGCTCTGCACGAGCACGGCCATGCACAGGATGATCGTCAGCACATTGGCGAGTAGCGCGATGCTCATTGCTTCACCTTCTTGTCGGAGGAAACGTCGTTGATCAGGCGCACGGCAACCTTGCCGCTGCGCTGGCCGATCTGGCCCTGGGCGAGCTTGACGCCGCCACAGGCAATATCGAGTGCGTCGTCGGGGCTCTTGTGGAGCGCGATGGTCTGGCCGATCTCGAGGCTGCGCAGCTCGGCGATCGACATCGCCTTCTCGCCGAGCAGCACGCTCATCGACACATTGGTCTTGCGCACCTCGACGGCCATGTGGGCTTCCCAGATGCTGTCGCGGCCGCTCTTCTCGCCCATGAAGCGCTGGAGCAGCTTGTCGCGTACCGGCTCGAGCGTGGCGTAGGGGAACACCAGCGTGAACCGCCCGCCGCGCCCGTCCATGTCGACCCGGAAGGTCGCGGTGGCGCAGATGTTGGAGACGCCGGCGATCGCCGCGAAGCGCGGGTTGGTCTCGATGCGCTCGAGGTTCATGTTCACCGCTTCGATCGGCGCGAAGGCTTCCGAGAAGTCGGCAAGGGCCAGCGTCAGCATGCGCGACACCAGGCCGGTCTCGATCGTGGTGAAGGCGCGGCCGTCGATGACCACCGGCGAACCGCCGCCGCGGCCGCCGAGCAACGCGTCGACCACCGAGTAGATCAGGCCGGAATCGACGGTGACGAGACCGTAGCTTTCCCATTCCTCGATCTTGAACACACCGACCATCGCCGGGAGGGCGACGCGGTTCATGAACTCGCCGAAGCGGGTGGAGGTCACTTCCTCCAGGCTCACGTCGACGCCGTCCGAAGTCAGGTTGCGCATCGAGCTCGCAAAGGTGCGGACGACGCGGTCGCACACCACTTCGAGCATCGGCAGACGCTCGTGGCTGATGACCTTGGACTCGATGACGGCGCGCAGGCCCTTCTTGCCCACCGTGGGCCCGAAATCGCCGAACAGCGCGTCGATGTCGGCCTGGTCGAAGCTGCCGCCACCCATGTCGCCCGGAGGGGCGGGGGGATCGGGAAGATCGAAGTCCTCGAGATCGATCATTGCTGCACCAGATCCTGGATAAGAATGTCCTTCACCTGGCCATCGCCCAGCGTTGCCGTGGCGCGGACCATCATCTCTTCCTTGATGCGGAAGACGGCGGCCGAGCCGGACAGGTCCTCGGGACGCAGCTCGCGCAGGAAGGGCTGGAAGCTGTCGAGCACCAGCGGCAGCTTCTCCTTCAGGTCGTCCGGGGCGACGCCGTCGCCGGGCACGATCATGAAGTGCAGCTTGAGGAAGCGGGCCTGGCCGTCGGGCGAGCGCAGGTTCACCATCATCGCCGGCACGTCGAGGAACGCGTCCTTGCCGGCTTCGGCGCCTTCGCCATGTCCGCCCTCGGCGCTCTTCTCTTCCTTCTTCTCCCCCTGGGCGCTCTTGGCTTCCTCAGCCTTGGCGCTCGAGCCGGAGAACATGAAGGCGGCACCACCGCCGCCGCCGAGCAGCAGAACGCCTGCCGCGGCACCGATGATGATGAGCTTCTTCTTCGACTTGGGCTTGGCTGCCTTCGCAGCCTCCGCGCCCTCCTCGATGATTTCCGGAGACGACATTCCCTGGTGACCTTCCGAAATCTGCACGCCGACACCGCGTCGGTGCATTTCGTTCTATTATAGGAGGAGCGCCCGGCAATTGTTGCCTAGTGCGAACTTTTTGAGGGACGTCCGGTGGACATTTCTTCCTATGTGCTGCTCAGCCAGGAAACGGCGCTTCGCCGTCGCATGGACGTGGCGGCGAACAACCTCGCCAACATGAACACGGTTGGCTTCAAGCGCGAGCAGCCGGTCTTCCGCGAATATGTGGAGAAGACGGAGAGCGCGGTGAAGCCGGCGAACAAGACGGCGTTCGTGCTCGATTACGGCGCGGTCCATGATTTCAGCCAGGGCGGTTTCCAGCCCACCGGCAACCAGCTCGACGTGATGATCGAGGGGCAGGGCTATCTGTCGGTGGAGGCGCCTGACGGCTCGACCGCTTATACGCGCGCGGGCCAGCTCAAGATGCTGCCGAGCGGCGAGCTCGCCACCTCGAGCGGCAACAAGGTGCTGGGCGAGGGCGGCAAGCCGATCGTCATCCCGGCCGAGGCCGCGAACCAGATCGAGATCGGCAAGGATGGCACGATCAACGGTCCGGGCGGTCCCTTCGGACGCCTGACGGTGACGCAGTTCGACGAGGCGGGCGTGGATCCGCGCGGCGACGGCCTGTTCAACGGCACCGGCGGCCGCGAGCTGCCCGCGGGCGAGACGCACCTGATGGCCGGCGGCATCGAAGGCTCGAACGTCAACGCGATCCAGGAAACCACCGACATGGTGGAGATCCTGCGCGCCTATCAGACGAGCCAGAACCTCTCCCAGAGCATGAACGACATGCGCAAGTCGGCAATCGACAAGCTCAGCCGGGTCGGCTGACCGGCGCCCTAAGCACAAGGAACTGAACCATGCGTACGCTTTCCATCGCTGCGACGGGCATGCTCGCACAGCAGACCAATGTCGATGTGATCTCGAACAACATCGCCAACATGAACACCACCGGCTTCAAGCGCCAGCGCGCCGAGTTCCAGGACCTTCTCTACGAGCAGGTCGTGCGTCCCGGCTCGGCGACCAGCGCGCAGACCCGCAGCCCCACCGGCATCCAGATCGGCTCGGGCGTGAAGACCGGCGCGATCTACCGGATCAACGAGCAGGGCTCGGTCCAGCAGACCGACAACCAGTATGACATGGCGATCCAGGGCCATGGCTATTTCCAGATCACGCTGCCCGACGGCTCGACCGGCTATACCCGCGACGGCTCGTTCGGCGTGTCGGACCAGGGCGAGCTGGTCAATTCGGACGGTTTCCCGGTCCAGCCGGGCATCACCATTCCGCAGAACGCGGTAAGCGTCACCGTTTCCAAGACCGGCCAGGTCGATGTCGTGCTCGGCGGCGGCAATCCCACTCCGCAGACGCTCGGCCAGCTGCAGCTCGCCACCTTCGTCAACGAAGGCGGCCTGGAAGCCAAGGGCGGCAACCTGTTCCTCGAGACCGCCGCTTCGGGGGCGCCGATCGCCGGTGCCCCGGGCGATCCCGGCTTCGGCACGCTGATGCAGGGCTTCGTCGAAGCCTCGAACGTCAATCCGGTGGCCGAAATCACCGCGCTCATCACCGCGCAGCGCGCCTATGAGATGAACAGCCGCGTCGTGAAGACCGCTGACGAGATGCTGGCTACCACCAGCCAGCTGCGCTGATGCTGAACCTCCTCAGCCTCGCCCTGCTTGCCTTCGGCGCGCCCGAGGACGTGCCGGTCGCCGTGCTCGGCCATGCCGTGCAGAAGGGCGATCGCATCGAGGCAGGCGACTTCTCGGTCGAGCAGCGCTCCGCTGCTTCGGCGCGCGGCGCGCTCACCATCGACCAGGCCGCCGGCATGGAAGCCACGCGCAACCTGCCGGCCGGCACGATCGTGCGCCAGGCCGATCTGATGCGGCCGCAGATGGTGCGCCGCGGCGAGCCGGTGACGATCCGCATCGTCAGCGGCCCGCTGATCATCACCGCCGCGGGCCGCGCGCTCGCCGGCGGCTCGAAGGGCGAGGCCGTGCGGGTCGTCGCCAACGCCACCAACCGCACGCTGGACGGGGTCGTCGAGGCCTCGGGCACCGTGCGGATCGTCACACCTTGAACTTGCAGCTTACAGGGAAAGTAGCATGCGTAAGATCATTCTGATTGCGGCGATGGCCGCCACGCTTTCGGGTTGCGGTGCAGTCGGTCGGCTCAAGGCCGTCGGCAAGGCGCCGAAGCTTTCGGAGATCCAGCCGGTCACGGCGCCTGAGATCGAGCCGTCGCTGGCGATGCCGTCGGAGCGGGTCCGCGGCGCGAGCGCCAATGGCACGGTGGCGATGCAGCAGCCCACCCAGGGCGGCAACGCGTCGCTGTTCCGCACCGGAGCCGGCGCGCTGTTCCGCGATCAGCGCGCGAACAAGCTCGGCGACATCCTGACCATCAAGATCAACATCGCCGACAAGGCGGACCTGGGCAACAACACCTCGCGCACGCGCGGCGGCAGCGAGAGCGGCGGCCTGGGCGGCCTGCTCGGCATCAGCCCGGTCAAGAAGCTGCTCGGCGCGGACGCCAATGCCGCGCTCGAGACCAATTCGGGCTCGAAATATGCCGGCGGCGGCACCACCGCCCGCTCGGAGACGATCAACATGACGATGGCTGCCATCGTCACCCAGGTGCTCCCGAACGGCAACATGATGATCAAGGGCCGCCAGGAAGTTCGCGTGAACTTCGAGATGCGCGAGCTTATCATCACCGGCATCATCCGCCCCGAGGACATCGCCCGCGACAATTCGATCCGCCACTCGCAGATCGCCGAGGCGCGCGTGATCTATGGCGGCAAGGGCCAGCTCACCGACGCGCAGCAGGCGCGCTGGGGGCAGCAGATCTACGACGCGCTCTTCCCGTTCTGAGCCGTCGCCACAGCGACACGAGGATCGCCTCGCAGCCTTGCTGCGGGGCGATTTTCGTTTCTCCCTCTCCCCGCAAGCGGGGAGAGGGAGATTTAGGCCGCTTCCAGCGCCACCAGGCCGTCATCCCGACGAAAGTCGGGATCTCGTGCGGCTCCTTCCCCGTGCCATCGCCTGAGATCCCGGCTTTCGACCGCCGCGGCGCAAGTCGCTGAAATCGGCGGGCTTTGGCGCGAGGCTTCAAGTTAACCTTTTGCTAACCATTTAAATTCGCGGACTAATTTTGGTCATCCTATAATTCTTCCCACAATGAACATGCGGGACATACCGATCATGTCTCCGTCGCGAGCCGGCGTCTCCGGTTCGGGCCGCAGAAGCAGCCCCTCGATCCAAGAAGGATAGTACAATGGCATTTTCGGTTAACACCAACGTCGGTGCGATGGCGGCTCTCCAGAGCCTCAACGAGACCAACAAGGGCCTGTCGCAGGTTCAGAGCCGCATCAACACCGGCATGAAGGTTGCGTCGACCAAGGACGACTCGGCTTCGTACACGATCGCTCAGGGCCTGCGTGGCGACATGGGCGGCCTCGCGGCCGTTTCCTCGTCGCTGAGCCGCGCCAAGAGCGTGACCGACGTGGCGGTGGCTGGCGCCGAGCAGATCTCGGACGTCGTGAACCAGATGAAGGCAAAGGCCTACCAGGCTGCTGACGCCGGCATCGACACGGCGACCCGTGACGCGCTCAACCAGGACTTCGTCGCCCTGCGTGACCAGATCACCACGATCGTCAACTCGTCGGACTTCAACGGCACCAACCTGCTGAAGGCCTCGGGTGGCGGCACCGTGACTGCTCTGCAGTCGCTCAAGGACTCGAACACCGGTTCGACCACTTGGGATCCGGACTCGCTGAGCGTTGCCAACCAGGGTCTCGACCTCGGTGGCTCGACCGTGACGATTGCCGCCAGCGGCAACATCAGCAGCCAGGCTTCGGCTCAGGCGATGATCGACACGATCACCACCACCCAGAGCAACCTGAAGACCACCCTCAGCACGCTGGGCGCTGCCTCGCGCAAGATCGACGCGCAGTCGACCTTCACGAGCAAGCTCTCGGACGTGATCGAAGGCGGCATCGGCAACCTCGTCGACGCCGACCTGGCCAAGGAATCTGCGAAGCTGCAGGCTCTGCAGGTCAAGCAGCAGCTGGGCGTGCAGGCTCTGTCGATCGCCAACCAGGCGCCGTCGACCATCACGTCGCTGTTCCGTTAAGGCCAGACTTTTCCCTGGAGTCTATGGCCCTGACGAGGAGGCCGGGACGCAAGTCC
>JAEXLC010000333.1 GCA_023445495.1 Pseudomonadota bacterium
GGCCCATGCGGTGGTGGCCGGGGCCGCCCGGACTTTCACGGCCGGGACCGCCATGCGGGCCGCGCTCGGGGCCACCGCGGCCGCCGCGGTGGAAGCCATGGCCGCGGCCATGCATGTGGTGTTGCTCGAAGCGGCCGAAACGGATTTCCTCGCGGGAGAGCTTGCCGTCCTTGCTGACGTCGAACTTCTCGAAGCGCGCGGCGGCGGCCTTCATCCACTCGTCCTTGCTGACGAAGCCGTCCTTGTTGAGGTCCATCGGGTTCTGGCGCGGCGCGCGCTGTTCCGCCTTGGGCGGGGTGCGGTCCTGCGGGGCCGCCATCGCGGCGCCGGTGCCGAAGGTGAGGGCGCTGGCTGCGAGCAGCGCGGCGAATTTCAGTTTCATCATGCCTTTTCTCCGCTCCAGTGATGTCTGGATGAAGAGGAGATAGGCCCCGCCTGTCGCGCGGGTTTATCGGGCGAGGGCCGAAATTGTCGCAACTTGTCGGCTGCCTCGCCCGATATGCAGTGCCTCAGCGGCCGGTCATCTTCTCCAGCGCCTCGGGATAGCGATCGCCGACCAGGGTGATCTGCGCCGCCGCTTCCTCGATCGCAGCGAGATCGCCGGCGGTGAGGACGAGATCGGCCGCGCCGATATTCTCCTCGAGCCGCGACAGCTTGGTGGTGCCGGGGATCGGCGAGATCCAGGGCTTCTGGGCGAGCAGCCAGGCCAGCGCGACCTGGGCCGGCGTCGCCTGCTTCTCCCCCGCGATGCGGGCGAGCAGATCGACCACCGCCTGGTTCGCCGCGCGTGCTTCGGCGGCAAAGCGGGGCAGGCGGCTGCGGAAATCATCGGCGCCGAAGCTGGTGTCCGCGTCGATCTTGCCGGTGAGGAAGCCCTTGCCGAGCGGGCTATAGGGCACCAGGCCGATGCCCAGCTCCTCGAGCAGCGGAATGATCTCGGCTTCCGGGCGGCGCCACCACAGCGAATATTCGCTCTGCAGCGCGGCGACCGGCTGCACGGCATGGGCGCGGCGGATCGTGTCGGCACCCGCTTCGGACAGGCCGAAATGGCGGACCTTGCCGGCCTGGATCAGCTCCTGGACCGTGCCGGCGACCTCCTCGATCGGCACTTCGGGATCGACGCGGTGCTGGTAGAACAGGTCGATCACATCGGTGCGCAGCCGCTTGAGCGACGCATCGGCGACGGCGCGGATATTCTCCGGCCGGCTGTTCAGCGCGGCGGCGCCGGCACGCGGATCGGTGCCGATGTCGAAGCCGAACTTGGTGGCGATGACCACCCGGTCGCGCACCGGCTCCAGCGCCTCGCCGACCAGCTCCTCGTTGATGAACGGGCCATAGACTTCGGCGGTGTCGAAGAAGGTGACGCCCTTGTCGACGGCCGCGCGCATCAGGGCGATCATCTCCTGCCGGTCCTTGGGCGGGCCGTAGGAAAAGCTCATGCCCATGCAGCCGAGCCCGATCGCCGAGACTTCCAGGCCGCTGTTTCCGAGTTTGCGCGTTTGCATGATTTCCTCCGTGGAATGACGAAGCGCGAGATAGGCCTGATGACGCCCGGCCATTAGCCGGTTAGATCGGCATGAAGCTATATCCAGGATTCATATATGCTGCGCGAGGACCTGCTCGACCTGAATGCCTTCCTGGCGGTGGCGGAGGAGCGCAGCTTCACCCGGGCGGCGGCGAAGCTGGGCACCTCGCAATCGGCGCTGAGCCATACCTTGCGGCGGCTGGAAGCGCGGCTGGGCGTGCGGCTGCTCAACCGGACGACGCGAAGTGTGGTGCCGACCGAGGCGGGGGAGCGGCTGCTGCGCACGCTGCGTCCGGCGCTGGACGAGATCGACGGCGAGCTCGCCGCGCTGAGCGAGCTGCGCGACAAGCCGGCGGGGACGATCCGCGTCACCACCTCCGAACATGCGGCGCGCACCGTGGTGTGGCCGGCGCTCGAGCGGCTGCTGCCCGGCTATCCGGACGTGCATGTCGAGCTGAGCATCGATTCCGGGCTGCGCGACATCGTCGCCGACCGGTTCGATGCGGGCGTGCGGCTGGGCGAGCAGGTGGCGAAGGACATGATCGCGGTGCGGGTGGGGCCGGAGCTGCGCATGGCGGTGGTTGGGGCGCCGGGCTATTTCGCGCGAAACCCAAGGCCGGCGACGCCGCAGGACCTTGCTCGGCACGCATGCATCAACCTGCGCATGCCGACGGCCGGCGGCCTTTATGCCTGGGAATTCGACAAGGACGGGCGCGAGCTGCGCGTGCGGGTGGAGGGGCAGCTGGTGTTCAACAATACCGGTATGATCCTGCGCGCGGCCAAGGCGGGGTTCGGGCTGGCCTGCCTGATCGAGGACCATGTCGCCGAAGCGGTGGCGGAGGGGAGCCTGGAACGGGTGCTCGAGGACTGGTGCGGGCCGTTCCCCGGCTATCACCTCTATTATCCGAGCCGGCGCCAGCCTTCGCCGGCCTTCTCCCTGCTGGTCGAGGCGCTGCGCTATCGCGGCTGAACCCGGTTTGCCTTCGAGGATGATAACGGTAACAATGCCGGCAAAATCGAGGAGAGGGCGATGCGGGACTGGGCGTGCGATCGGCGCGGGGCGATGGGGGTGTTCGCGGTCGCGGGTGCCGCGTTGGCGGCGCCAGGGGCCCGGGCGAAGCGCGCGGCCGGGGCGGCGAACCTGCTCTGGTACGAGCAGCCGGCGAAGGAATGGACCGAGGCGCTGCCGATCGGCAATGGCCGGATCGGGGCGATGCTGTTCGGCGGGATCGGCGAGGAGCAGCTGCAGCTCAACGAGGATACGCTCTGGGCGGGCGGGCCCTATGATCCGGTCAATCCGGCGGCGAAGGCAGCGTTGCCCGAGGTGCGTCGGCTGATCTTCGAGGGCAGGTTTGCCGAGGCGGAGACGCTGGCCGACGAGAAGCTGATGGCGACGCCGCTGCGCCAGGCGGCGTACCAGACGATCGGCAGCCTGGTGCTCGCGATGCCGGGGCTCGATGCGGCGCGGGCGACGGGGTATCGGCGCAGCCTCGATCTCGATGCGGCGCTGGCGGAGACGGCGTTCGCGATCGACGGGGTGACCTATTGGCGGCGGGCGATTGCCTCGCCGGTGGATCAGGTAATCGCGGTCGAGCTGGGCGCGAGCCGGCCGGGCGCGGTTTCCTGCCGGCTTTCCTTCACTTCGCCCGAGAAGAAATGGTCGGTTCGGGCCGAGGGGAACACGCTGGTGCTGAGCGGGCAGAACGATCCGCATGGCGCGATCGCCGGGGCGCTGCGCTTCGAGGCACGGGTGGAGGTCGAGGCCAGGGGCGGGCGGGTGCGCGCCGAGGGCGATGCGCTGGTGGTCGAGGGCGCGGACGGCGTCACGCTGCGGATCGCCATGGCGACGAGCTACCGGCGCTATGACGATGTGAGTGGCGACCCGGTGGCGATCACCACCCGCCAGATCGCGGCGGCGCGGGGCAAGGGCTTTGCGGCGCTGGCCGCTGCGACGGCGGCCGAGCATCGCCGGTTGTTCCGGCGGGTGACGCTAGACCTCGGTAGCACTCCGGCGGCGGCACTGCCGACCGACCGTCGCATCCGCGAGTCCGAGACCAGCGACGATCCGGCGCTGGCGGCGCTCTACTTCCAATATGCGCGCTACCTGCTGATCTGTTCCTCGCGGCCGGGGACGCAGGCGGCGAACCTCCAGGGCATCTGGAACGACAAGCCGAGCCCGCCCTGGGGCAGCAAGTACACGATCAACATCAATACCGAGATGAACTACTGGCCGGCGCACACGACCAACCTGGCCGAATGCGCCGAGCCGCTGGTCCAGCTGGTCCGCGAGATCGCCGAGACCGGGGCGAAGACGGCGCGCGACATGTACGGCGCGCGCGGCTGGGTGTGCCATCACAATACCGATCTGTGGCGCGCGACCGCGCCGATCGATGGGGCCAAATACGGGCTGTGGCCGATGGGCGGGGCGTGGCTGTGCACGCATCTGTGGGAGCGGTACGAATATGCGCCGGACCGGGCCTATCTCGAATCGATCTGGCCGATCCTGGCGGGTGCCTGCCGCTTCTTCCTCGATACGCTGCAGGTCGATGCCGCGACCGGGCATCTGGTCACCAATCCCTCGCTGTCGCCCGAGAACGGGCATGGCCATGGCTCCTCGCTGATCTTCGCGCCGACGATGGACAGCCAGATCCTGCGCGACCTGTTCGACCAGACCGTCGCGGCGGCGGGCCTGCTCGGGCGCGACGCGGTGCTGGCGGGCGAGATCAAGGCGGCGCGGGCGAAGCTGCCGCCGATGCAGGTGGGCAGGCAGGGCCAGCTCCAGGAATGGCCGTTTGACTGGGACGGCGATGCCGAGGATGTGCACCACCGGCACGTCTCGCACCTATACGGGCTCTATCCGAGCCACCAGATCGATCCGGAGCGCACCCCGGAACTCGCGGCGGCGGCGAAGCGCAGCCTCGAGATACGCGGCGACAAGGCGACCGGATGGGCGACGGCGTGGCGGATCAACCTGTGGGCCAGATTGCGCGACGGCGACCATGCGCATGCGATCCTGAGGTTCCTGCTCGGCCCCGAGCGCACCTATCCCAACATGTTCGACGCGCATCCGCCCTTCCAGATCGACGGCAATTTCGGCGGCGCGGCGGGGATCGTCGAGATGCTGGTGCAGAACCGCGACGCGCGGATCGACCTGCTGCCGGCGCTGCCCAAGGCGTGGCCGGAGGGCAGGGTGAACGGCCTGCGCACGCGCGGCGGCTGCACGCTCGACCTTGCCTGGCGGAACGGCCAGCTGGAGCAGCTGCGGCTGCGCGGCACGATCGCCGGCACGCGCGAGATCCATCTGGGCGGCAAGGTGCGGACCGTGCGGATCGTGCCGGGGCGGGAGATCCGCCTGTCGGCGCGCGACTTCGCCTAGCCTTCGGGCGTGTCGGCGCCCTCGAGCGTCGGCAGGGTGAAGGTGAACACTGCGCCCCCCGCCGGATCATTGGCGGCCGCGAACACCCCGCCGTGCAGCTCGACGATCCGCTTCGAGATCGACAGGCCGATGCCCATGCCCTCGCTCGCATTGTTGGCGGAGAAGCGCTGGAACATCTGGTTCAACGTCTCCGGCGGCAGGCCGGGGCCGTTGTCGCGGCACTCGACCTCGATCATCTGGTCGTCCGCCGCGCGGGCGGTGATCCGGATCTGCGGATCTTCGGTGCCTGCCTTGCGCAGCGCCTCCAGCGCATTGCGCAGCAGGTTGACCAGCACCTGCTGGACCTGGACGCGATCGACAAAGGCGCTGAGACTGGCGGGATCGACCTGATACTCGATCTGGGCGGCGAGGCGGCCGGACCCGACCAGCACCAGCCGCACCGCATCCTCGATCAGCGGGCGCATCGGCTCGACGCTGCGCTCGGTATCGTTGCGCTCGGTGAAGCTGCGCAGGCGGCGGATGATCTCGCCGGCCTGCATCACCTGCTCGCGGGCATTGCCGACCAGCTCGGTGCCCGGCCCGTCGGTGCCGCTGACCTTGGCGACCATCGCCGCGGCGGAGAGATAGTTCGCAGCGGCGGTGAGCGGCTGGTTGAGCTCATGGGCGAGGTCCGCCGCCGCTTCGCCCATCGCGCTCTGGCGGGCGAGATGGGCCAGCTCGGCATTGAGCTGGGCGACCTGGTCGTCGATGCTGAACTGGGTGGACATGTCGCGGATGAAGACCGTCAGGCACTCCTCGTCCCCGGTCTCGACGCGGCCGGCGCGCACTTCCACCGGGAAGGTCGAGCCGTCGCGGCGGAGCCCGACCGCGCTGAGCGGTTCGGCATCGGCCGGGCGCAGCTCCCGCCCGCGCAGACCCGCAAGCTCGCCTTCATAGCGAATGCTGTTGGCGGCGGGCGCGAGCATGGTGACCGGCTGGCCGAGCACTTCCTCCGCCGAATAGCCCCACAGCTTCTCGGCCGCCTTGCTGAAATCGAGGATCGTGCCGCATTCGTTGATGAGCACCACCGCGTCCGGCACCATCGCCAGCACCGCGCTGAGCTTCGCCTCGCGGATGGCGAGCGCGCGGCTCTGCGCCTCGGCATGGCGGACGGCGCGGGCCAGCACCCAGGCGAGGATCACCACGTCGAGCGTCAGCACCAGGAACTGCGCGGCATTGAAGCCGAGCAGCCCGGACTGGACTGCAACGAAGCCGAGCAGGGACGGGATGACGGGCAGGATGATGATCGCGGGCGCCAGCTGCGACAGCAGCGACCAGCTTCGTTCGCCGGGCTTGTCGCGCATCGTATGGAGGATCAGCGCGGTGGCGGGCGCCAATGCCAGCATGGTCGAGATCGCCGAGCGCCCGAGAAATCCGGGCGCCGCGCCGCTCGAGGTGAGCAGGGCGGCGGTCGCCAGCAGCGTGAGCGCGATGGTGGCGCTGGCCAGGATCACGCCGATGATCTGGTGAATGCGCCGGTTGGAGGTGACGCCGAGCGCGGCCAGGGCACCCGCGGTCTGCATCGCGGCCGTGCCGCCGGGAAGCACGCCATGGTTGCGCACGCCCATCCGCAGCACGGTCTCGTAGAAGAACAGCCGCTCCAGCGCGAACGCGCCGGTGAGATATTGCACCACGGTGAGGCCGAGCAGGAGGCCGGCCGGGATCAGCGCGAACCGCGCCAGCCGGGGCTGGCCGAGCACCACCAGCAAGGTGGCAAGCGTCACGCTGCAGCCGACGAACGCAACGAGCGGCGCGACCGCATAGTTCGGATCGCCAAAGCCACGCAGCACCGGGATGCCGAGCAGCCAGCCGATGGTGGGCAACGACAGGATCAGGCAGCTGATCCCGGCGAGCCAGGCGGGCAGGCGCGATGCGCCGATGGCCGCAAGGCGGCCGCCGGATTGCATCTCGAACTGTCTTTGTGCGGCCCTGCCTACCATGGTCCTTCCGGGTGCCGGGCCCATGCCCGTCCGGGACCATCATAGCAGGAAGCGACCAAACTGGCGTAATCCGGAAAAACCGCAGGGGGCGGGAACGTTCCGCTTGCGCAACCCGTTGATGGGGAAACCCTAAATGGAGAGCGTGCCGATGCTTTGGACCGTCGTTGTCATCCTGCTGGTCTTGTGGCTGCTGGGCTTCACCTTCCACGTCGCCGGCGGGATCATCCATTTGCTGCTGGTGATCGCAGTCGTGGTCGGCCTGATCCAGCTCTTCACCGGTCGCCGGGTCGTCTAGCCTAGTCTCCGGGCGGCCCGAGATACGCTTCACCGTAGACGGCCTTGCGGAAGTCGCGGTGGAGCGAGACCTGGAAGGGCTTGGTCTGGACGAAGAACACGGCGGCCAGCCGGTTGGCGGGATCGACCCAGAACAGGGTCGAGGCCGCGCCATCCCAGAAGAACTCGCCGATCGCGCCGCGCTGTTCCTCCGGCGTCTGCGGCTGGCCGACCCGCACCGCGAAATCGAAACCGAAGCCGACATTGCCCTTGCCCGGCAGCCAGCTGCGTTCGGTGATCCGCGGATCGAGCTGGTTGGTGGCCATCAGCCTGACCGTCGACGGCTTGAGGATGCGCACGCCGTCCAGGCTGCCCTGGCCGAGCAGCATCCGGGCGAAGCGCATGTAATCGTCGATCGGCGCGACGATGCCGGCACCGCCCATCGTCATCGCCGGCTTGGGAAAGTTGCGCTGGCGGGTGATCGCATCCGCTTCCCGGGTCAGCTTCTTGTCGGCGCCGAGGATATAGGTCGCGGCAAAGCGATCGAGCCGTTCCATCGGCTGGGTCCAGGCCGCTTCCTTGATGCCGAGCGGCTGGAGGATGTGCGCGCTGACATACGCCTCATATTTCTCGCCGGAGAGCTTCTCGACGAGCAGCGCCTGCACGTCGACCGCCGAGCTGTACCGCCATTCGCTGCCGGGTTCGAAGATCAGCGGCGTGTGGGCGAGGCGATGGCCGAATTCGGTGAGGTCATGGTCGAGCCCGAGCGGATCGGCGGCCGCGAATGCCTTTTCCGCCGCGCTGGGGCCGTCGCCATAGGCAAAGCCCGCGGTGTGGCGCAGCGCGTCGCGGATCGTCACTGGCCGCTTCGAAGGGCGCCAGAGCGGCTGGCCCTTCGCATCGGTGCCGTCCTGCACGAGCATCGTCGCGAATTCGGGGAGATAGCGGGAGAGGGGATCGTCGAGCCCGAACCTGCCCTGTTCCCAGAGCTGCATCAGCGCGACGCCGGTGACCGGCTTGGTCATCGAATAGATCTGCACCAGCGTGTCGCGCCGGAACGGGCGGCTTGCCTCGCGATCGGCCAGGCCGGTGGCGCCGAAATAGACTTCGCGACCGTCCTTCCACACCAGCGCCTCGACGCCGGTGGCGCGGCCGCTGGCTACCATGTCGGCAAGCGCGCGATCGATCCGCGCCTTGTCGATCCGGAACGTCGCGGTGGCGGCGGGTTTTTCCTGCGCCAGGGCGGGCAGGGGCTGCGCGGCCATCAGCGCGGCGAGGATGGGCAGGACCTGTCGCATATGCTCTCCCACATTCTGTTTTTTGCCGTTGGTAGCGTTACCGGGGTGGTGCGTACAGCTACGACCTTGGTCGCGTGTCAGGCACGCGCTTGCAGCATGGCGCGCCCTGCGCCAAAGAGGTTCGACCTTGCGGGGAGCCTGCACCTTGAACATCAGCCCGACCGACTTCGCCAGCCTGCTCTGCTCGCGGCTCTGCCACGATTTGCTGAGCCCGGTGGGCGCGCTCAACAACGGGCTGGAGCTGCTCGCCGACGAGCATGATCCCGAGATGCGCGCGCGCTGCCTGGAACTGCTCAACGAGAGCGCCAAGGCGAGCGCCAACAAGCTGAAGTTCTTCCGTCTCGCCTTCGGCGCGGCCGGCGGCTTCGGCGAGACGGTCGACACGCGCGAGGCGCAGGCCGCGATCGAGGGGCTGTTCGGCGAGAACCACCGCGTCAATGTCGGCTGGATGGTCGAGGACCCGGTCCTCCCCAAGCAGGCGATCAAGGTGCTGATGAACCTGTCGCTGATCGGCGGCGATGCGCTGATCCGCGGCGGCCAGCTCGATATCGGCGCGGAGATCGTCGACGGGAATATCGAGATCGTCGTCCGTGCCGACGGGCCGCGCATCGTGCTCGACCCCGAGCTGCGCAGCGCGCTGGCCGGCGGCAAGGACGATGTGCCGATCACCCCGCGCGCCGCCGCGGCCTATCTGGTCCATGCGCTGGTGACGCAGGGCGGCGGCGTGCTGCAGGTCAGCCCGCCCGATGCCGAGGTGCTGCTGTTCGGGGCGTCGTTCCGAGTCGCCTGACCCGGGCTAATTGCCTTCGACCATCCAGATCGAGCAGCGCGCGATCCAGGTTTCGAGCTGCTCGACCAGTTGCGCACAGGATCGCGTCTCGAAGCTGTGCATCAGCTTCGCATCCCCGTCGAAGCGGAAGGGCAGGCCGTCACGCCGCCTGCCGCGCGCGTCACGCGGCCAGGGCTGATATTCGACCGTCAGCTCGAAACGGCCTTCGGGATCATGTTCCGGCCTGAACGCCACGTCGATCGCGAAGCGCCGGCCCTCATGCGCGGCGTGGAAGACGCTGGAGCCGCCGAAATCGCCGTTCTCCACCCGCTTGTCGCGATGGAGCGTGTTCCAGCCGATCGTCCAGCCCGCCGGGATTCGTAGCGGAACCAGCTCGGCATAGTCCGGCGCCTTCTCGCAATCGGCGAATATTCCGGCCGATTTCCTGAATGCGCGCGTGCCGTCCATGATGGCCAGCGTTCCACGGGCAGGGCATGGGCGCAAGCCGCCGCCTTTCGATCGAGCGGCTAACGCCCTTTTAACCACCCATCCCGCACAAGAGCCCCGCAAATTTGCTTTCCGGGGCCCCATGGACGACCTGCTGCAGGAATTCATCGCCGAGACGCGAGAAACGCTCGAAGCGCTTTCGGGCGAGATCGTCGCGTGGGAAGCGCATCCCGCCGATCGCGCCCGCCTCGATGCGATCTTCCGCTTCGTGCACACTGTGAAGGGGAGCTGCGGCTTCCTCGACCTGCCGCGGCTGGGTCGGCTCAGCCATGCCGCCGAGGATGTGCTGGCGCAGGTGCGCGAGGGCAAGCGCGCGCCCGATCGCGCGCTGGTCAACGCGGTGCTCGCGGTCGTCGACCGGATCGGCGAGCTGGTCGAGGCGATCGAATCGGGCACCAGCCTGGACGATAGCGGCGACGAGCTGCTGATCGCGGCGCTGGCCGAGGGCGCCGAGGAAATCGCCCATGCCGGCCCGATCGTTTCCCGCGCGCCCGCCCGCAGCGTCCGCCTCAACGTCGATCTGCTCGACCGGATGATGTCCGGCATGTCGGACATGGTGCTCGCCCGCAACGAGCTGGCCCGGCGGCTGCGCCAGGGCGAAGTTGATCCCGCGATCGAGGCCGCGCTCGAGCGCCTGTCGCTCACCGTCGGCGAGATGCGCGACACGGTGACGCGCACCCGCATGCAGAAGATCGACGCGCTGTTCTCCGCGCTGCCGCGCATGGTGCGCGACACGGCGGCGGGGCTCGGCAAGTCGGTGATGCTCCAGGTCGAGGGCTCGGACGTCGAGCTCGACCGCGAGATGATCGAAGTGATGCGCGACCCGCTGGTCCACATCATCCGCAACTCGATCGACCATGGCATCGAGGCACCCGCCGAGCGCCGCGCCGGCGGCAAGCGCGAGAATGGCCGCCTGTCGGTCTCGGCGCGCCAGTCGGGCAACCAGATCATCATCGAGATCGCGGACGATGGCCGCGGCATCGATACCGAGCGGCTGATCCAGAAGCTGGTCGCGCAGGGCCGCGACGAAGCCAAGCTGCGCAGCCTGTCGAACCGCGCCAAGCTCGAGCTGGTGTTCGAGCCGGGCCTGTCGTCGAAGGACGTGGTCAGCGAGATTTCCGGGCGCGGCGTCGGCATGGACGTGGTGCGGGCGGCGATCGAGCAGATCGGCGGCCGTGTCGAGCTCGACAGCAATCCGGGCAAGGGGCTGCGCCTCGCCATCCATGTGCCGCTGACCCTGTCGATCATCTCGACGATCGTGGTCGGCGTCGATGGCCAGCGCTTCGCGATCCCGCGCCAGTCGATCGAGGAGATCGTCACCGAGCGCGGCGATGCGATCCGCGTCGACACGATCGGCGGCTCGCCGGTCGCTTCGGTGCGCGAGCGCCGCATGCCGCTGATCCATCTCGCCGACATGCTCGGCCTGCCGGCCACCACCGCGCGCGACGAGGGCGGCCAGATGCTCGCGATCGTCAGCGTCAGCGAAGGCAGCTACGCGCTCGCCGTCGACACGGTGCTCGACAATGAGGAACTGGTCATCAAGCCGGCTTCGCCCGCCGTCATGTCCACCGGCCTCTATGCCGGCCAGACGCTGCCCGATTCGGGCCTGCCGATGCTGCTGCTCGATTGCGCCGGCATGGCCAAGGCGGCGAGCCTCGATTTCAGCCGCGACAGCCAGCAGCTGTTCGACGAAGAGGAGGAAGTGGAAGTCGCGCAGGGCCTGCCGGCGCTGCTGTTCCGCGATCTCGACGGCGTGCGCCGGGCGGTGCCGCTGGCGGCGGTCGACCGCGTCGAGCAGGTCGCTGCGAGCGCGGTGCGCTTCGCCGCGGGCCGTTTCCGCGTGACCATCGACGAGCGGATCCTGCCGCTCGCCGCGCATGGCGACCTGGACGGGCTCGAGCGGATCAACGTGCTGCGCCTCAAGGACGGCACCAACGAAGTCAGCTATGCGATCGAGGAAGCCGCCGACATCGTGCTGCTGCCCGAGGAAATCGCGCCGGCGCGCGAGCCGGGGCCGATCGCCGGCGTCGTGCTGGTCGAGGGCGAGCAGATCGAGCTGGTCGACATGCTGTGGATCTTCGACGAGCATGCCGAGCGCGAAGTCGAGGATGCGCCGCCGCTCTGCCTGATCTCGGGCGACAATGACGGCTGGATGGCCTCGTTCGTGAAGCCGCTGCTGGAAGCCTCGGGCTACCGCGTCGCGCTGCGCCTGGCACCGGGCGAGACGCCCGCCGTGGTGCTCTCCACCGAGGAGAATCAGGGCGCTCTCGGCATGCCCGCGCCGGTCGTCCGGCTGAGAAAGAAGCGCGCTTCGGGCGGCTCGGGCGACGATAGCGTCTATAGATATGATCGTGCGGGGTTGCTCTCCGCGCTCGAAGCCCGGGTCTCCGGCAAGGCAGGTCGCTGATGTCGCATCTCTATCTTATCGCCCAGATTGCCGGGCGTGCCGTGGCGATCGACTCCGAACAGGTCGAGTCGGTGGTGGATATCGGCGAGGTGACGGCGGTGCCGCGCGCCTCGCAGCATGTCCGCGGGCTTGCCGCGCTGCGCAGCCGCGTGGTGACGGTGGTCGATACCCAGTCGGCGCTTGGCATGGCGGGCGGCAGCCCGGCGCGCCGCGCGGTGATCACCCATGTCGAGGGGCATCATTATGCGATGCTGGTCGACGCGCTCGACGATGTCGCGCCGTTCGACCTGTTGCCGCTCGCCCATGGCGTCACGCTCGATCCCGCCTGGCGCGGGGCGGGGCGGGGGATTGTCGAGCGCGACGGCGAACCGATCCTTGCGATCGACCTCGCCAGCCTCGTCCCCGGCCATGCCGGGATCAATTAGTTCGCACGATTAACGTCACGCTCACATCTTTCGTGCACTGTCCACTCCCAACCTAGACACCTGAAAGCGGGGAACAGGGGAAAATGAAGACTTGTCTGGTAGTCGATGACTCCAAGGTGATCCGGAAGGTCGCCCGGCACATCCTGGAAACGCTCGACTTCGAAGTGCGCGAGGCTGGTGACGGCCGCGAGGCGCTGGACTCCTGCCTCCAGACCCCGCCGGACGTGATCCTGCTCGACTGGAACATGCCCGTGATGAGCGGCATGGACTTCCTGCGCGCGCTCAAGGATTCCGGGCTTCCGCAGCGCCCCAAGGTGGTGTTCTGCACCACCGAGAACGGCATGGCCTATATCCGCGCCGCCATCGAGGCTGGCGCCGACGAATATGTCATGAAGCCGTTCGACCGCGAGACGCTGGAAAGCAAGCTGCAGATCGTCGGCGTCGCGTAAGCGGCGCAGCTAGGAGCCCAAGGTGGCGCACGCAACTCTTGCGGAAACCGGGTTCGGCGGCACCACCGCCGGGCCGGCGCAGGTGCTGATCGTCGACGATTCGGTCGTCGCGCGCTCGGTGCTGGGGCGCATGGTGGAAGGCACGCGCCGCTTTCGCGTTGCCGCCGCCTATAGCGATGTGCGTGCCGCGCTCGACTATCTGAAGACCAACAGCGTCGACATCATCCTGCTCGACATCGAGATGCCCGGCATCGACGGCATCACCGCGCTGCCCGACGTGATCGCGGCAGGCAAGGGCGCCAAGGTGCTGATCGTCTCCTCGGCGGCCGAGCAGGGCGCGGCGGTGACGGTGCAGGCGCTGGCTCTCGGCGCGGCGGACACGCTGGTGAAGCCCGGCATCGGCGCATTCGGCGGCCGCTTCGCCGAAGTGCTCGAGGAGCGGCTTTCGCGCCTGCTCGAAGCGCATGTGCAGTCGCTGCCCGAACCGACCCATCTCCCGCATGCCGCGATCGTGCACCACGCCCATGCCGAACCGGCGGCGGTGGCGCATCACCCGCATTACCAGTTCCCGGCCCAGGCGCCGGAGAATTTCGACCTGGTCGCGATCGGCGCCTCCACCGGCGGCATCCATGCGCTCAGCCAGCTGCTGCGCGCGATCCCGGCGAGCTTCCGGGTGCCGATCCTGGTGACCCAGCACCTGCCGGTCTCGTTCATGAGCTATTTCGCGACGCAGCTTGCCGTGCTCGGCGGGCGCCCCTGCGAAGTCGCCACGGACCGCATGCGCATCCGGCCGGGCCGGATCATCGTGGCGCCGGGCGATGCGCATATGCGCGTGGTCCGCATGTCTGACGGCGCGGCGATCCGCCTGACCCATGAGAAGGCCACCAGCGGCTGCATGCCCTCGGTCGACCCGATGTTCGAGAGCGTTGCCGAAGTGTTCGGCGCCCGCGCGCTCGGCGTCGTGCTGAGCGGCATGGGCCGTGACGGCTGCGAAGGCGCCAAGGACCTGATCGACGCCGGTGCCAAGGTGCTGGCGCAGGACCGGGCGAGCTCGGTGGTGTGGGGCATGCCCGGCGCCGTCGCCAATGCCGGCCGGGTCAGCGCGATCCTGCCGCCGGACGAGATCGGCCGGCTGATCGCGCGCGGCGGAGGCGGCGCATGATCCCGGGCAGCACGCCGATCGCCTCGGCGGGGGCAATGAACATGATCGCGGCGCTGCTCGAGCAGCGCGCCGGCCAGCAGATCGCGGCGAACCGCACCTGGCGGATCGAGACCGCACTCAAGCCGATCCTGCGCGAGCGCGGCCTGGCCAGCCTCGACGAGCTCGTCGCCCAGCTCATCGCCGCGCGGACCGGGGAGCTTGCCGACCAGGTGGTCGATGCGCTGCTCAACCAGGAAACCAGCTTCTTCCGCGACGTGGCGGTGCTCGACATGATCGCCGATGCCGCCCAGGCGATGCAGGCCGATGCCGGCCATCGCCGCCTGCGCATCTGGTCGGCCGGCTGCTCGACCGGGCAGGAGCCGCTGAGCCTCGCGATGCTCTTCTCCGAGCGGGAAATGCCCGATCCCGAGATCGTGGCGACCGATGTCTCCCCGGCAGCGCTTGCCCGCGCCCGCAGCGGCCGCTTCTCGCAGTTCGAGATCCAGCGCGGCCTGCCGGTTCGGCGGATGATGACCTGGTTCGATTCGGTGAACGCCGATTGGGTCGCCAGGCCCGAGCTGGTCCGCAAGCTGCAGTTCCGCCAGCATAATCTCACGCTCGATGCGGCGCCGGCGGGGTGCTTCGACATCATCCTGTGCCGCAACGTGATGCTCTATTTCTCGGTCGCGGTGCGGCGCAAGGTGTTCGACACGCTGGCATCGGCGATCCGTCCGGGCGGCCTGCTCGCCCTGGGGGCGGGCGAGACGGTGATCGGGCAGACCGATCATTTCACCCCGTGCGAGAAGTATCGCGGCTTCTACCGGCGGGTCGAGGCATCCGGCACGGTGCGCGCAACGGCTTGATCGCCATGGCCAAGCAAGGGTAGCGTCGGCGGCGATGCATACCGGCCTGGTCTTCCTCGATGCGCCTTCGCCGAATTTCGACGAGCGCACGCTCCCGGTCACGATGATCGTGCTCCATTATACCGGCATGGCAAGCGCCGAGGCGGCGCTGGAGCGGATGCGCGATCCCGCCGCCAAGGTCTCTGCCCATTACATGGTCGACGAGGACGGCACCATCACCCGGATGGTCCCCGAGGACAAGCGCGCCTGGCATGCCGGCCGGTCGCACTGGCGCGGGATCACCGACGTCAATTCGGCTTCGATCGGGATCGAGATCGTCAATCCCGGGCACGAGCATGGCTATCGTCCCTTCTCGGCCGAGCAGATGGGATCGGTGATCCCGCTCGTCGCCGAGATCAAGGAACGCTACGCGATCACCCGCGGCAATGTCGTCGGCCATTCGGACGTCGCGCCGGCGCGCAAGCAGGATCCGGGCGAGCTGTTCAACTGGCACGCGCTGGCCCGGCTGCGCCTGGCCTTGCCGCGCCCGACCAGGAACCTGCTCGATCCGGGCTGGCCCGATGCCGGCTTCATCATGGCGCTCGAACGCTTCGGCTATGACGTGAGCGACGAGACCGCCGCGGTCACCGCCTTTCAGCGCCGCTTCCGCCCCGAGCTGGTCGATGGCGAGATCGACATGGAGTGCCGCTGCCTGCTGCTCGCCCTGCTGCTGCCCAAGCCCCAGGGCGACGACTAGGGCGCGCGACGACCGAGCTGGGGGATTTGGTTACGTAGCCGTGCACTAAATTTATGCGGGTTTCTGCAAGTATAGGATGATCTATAGGAAGGCGGAGGTTTTCGCCTTGAGCAATATCGGTTCGACATCCCTGGGTCCGGTCCAGGCCTATCTTTCCGGCGTGGCGCGCGCCGATGCGAAGGGCGAGGTGCCCTCGTCCGTGAACATCCCCACCGTCAGCGAGGCGACCGACGCGGTCCGGCGGATCGCGGAAGTGCGCGGCGCCGACGATGTCGTCGGCATGGGATCGGACTATCGCAAGATCGCGCTGGCATCGGGGCTGAACGTCACCTGGAAGGTGGAAGTGATGGCCTGGGGCACCGCGATGCGCACCGTCGATCCCGAGGAAGGCGCCTGAACGCTTGCAGTTGCGCGCGGCGGCGCTAGACGGGGCAGCGCCAGAGGATCGGGCGGCCGCGGGTGCGCAAGCACGCGAGGAAAGTCCGGGCTCCACGGAAACACGGTGCCGGGTAATGCCCGGCGGGGGCGACCCCAGGGAAAGTGCCACAGAGAGCAGACCGCTACGTCCTTCGGGACCAGCAAGGGTGAAAGGGTGCGGCAAGAGCGCACCGCGCGACCGGTAACGGAAGCGGCATGGTAAACCCCACCGGGAGCAAGACCGAATAGGGGCGGCATATGGGCCTGGTTCCGGCCCGTCGCCCGGGTTGGTTGCTGGAGCGGCGGAGCAATCCGTCGCCTAGAGGAATGGTCGCACATCGCCGAAAGGCGAGGACAGAACCCGGCTTATAGATCCTCTGGCATCATTTTACGGGACGGTGCCGGGCGCGCACCGGCTTGCGCCTGCGGGCCGAGTGTCTATCTGGGCGGGATGGCACGATCGACACGTTCTTCCGACTGGGGCTTCCCGCGCTGGCGCGCCTATGGCGCCGAGCGTGAGGCCGTGCAGGTGCGGATGTGCGATCGCCATGGCTGCGACCAGCCGGGCGACCGGCCCGCGCCCAAATCGCCGAACAGCCGCGAGCGCTGGTATTTCTGCGAGACGCACGCCGCCGAATATAACCGCAACTGGGACTATTTCGCCGGCCTCACCGCCGAGGAAGCCGCCAAGCGCGAGGCCGATGAGCGCCGCGACGCATCGGGCTTTGCCGAGGCGAAGTACAATGGCTGGGCCGGCCCCGGCGACGGCAGCCGCTCGCGCGACGAGATCCGCGCTCTGGAAGTGCTCGAGCTCGAGGTCGATGCCGACTTCGAGGCGGTGCGCCTTGCCTGGCGCCGGCTCGCCAAGTCCAACCACCCGGACGTGAAGCCGGGCGATGCCGATGCGGCCAAGCGCTTCCAGGCGATCCAGGCGGCGTATGACGTGCTCAAGGCCGCCGAGGAGCGGCGCGCCTGGAAGGGCGATTGAGCAAGCTTCGCGTCCATTCCAACTGGGAACACACTGTCCTGGTCTGCGCCAAATGCTCGAAGAAGCTGGACGGCGGCTTCGGGCCCAAGGGCAGGCAATCGCTCGCCAAGGCATTGCGCAAGCATCTCGGGCTGAAGAAGGGCCGCAAGGCCGAGGCGGGGATCGTCGAGGTCAAGTGCATGGGCATCTGCCCGCGCGGCGCGGTGACGGTGATCGACGCCGGCGGCCCGGGCGAGTGGCTGCTGGTGCCCAAGGGCGCCGATCTCGACGGCGTGGCCGAAGAGCTGGGGCTGGGGCGCGGGGCTGACTAGTCTCACCGTCATCCGGGCCTTGCGCCGGGATCCCGCCTTTCTTGAGAGCGCGAGGTAGCGGGACCCCGGCTCAAGGCCGGGGTGACGAGAAGCCGGGGTGACGGGAATATCTGTCAGCCCGCCGCGTAGCGCTGCGCCGTCTCGCGGACGAGGGCGATCATGTTGGGGATGCCCTGGGTGCGGTTCGAGCTGAGCTGGTTCTTCAGGTCGAACGGGGCGAGGGCGCCTTCGATGTCGCTGGCGAGGATTTCGGCCGAGGCCTTGTCCTGCACCGTGAGCAGCACCAGCGCGATGATGCCCTTGGTGATCGCCGCATTGGAATCGGCGAGGAAGTGGAGCGCGCCGTCGTCGCGCCTGGTGGGATAGACCCATACCGAGGCCGAGCAGCCGCGGACCAGGGTAGCGTCGGTCTTGAGCGCTTCGGGCATCTCCTCGAGCCCGCGGCCCAGATCGATCAGCAGGCGGTAGCGGTCATCGGCTTCGAGGAACGCATATTCGTCCTGCAGGTCGGCGAGGCTTGTCATGCCTGGCGCTATAGCGCGGCCTCGCCGTTATTCCACCGTCACCCTGAACTTGTTTCAGGGTCCAACTCTCCGCGGGCGATATCGCTGGGGGAGCGTTGGATGCTGAAACAGGTTCAGCATGACGGGACTTCGTTGGGGCAGTTCACAAATCCACGCCCGCCGCGATCGCTTCGAGCTTGCGGATGCGCTCCTTGAGGTCGGCGATCTCGATCCGCGAAGCCGCGGTCGGCATGGCTGTTGCCACTTCGGGCGCGTGGTGAGCATCGAGCTCCTGCCGCTTCAGGGCGAGCCAGCCGCGCCAGCCCGAGAGCCCGGCGGTGGTGATCATGGCGATCCCGGCGAGACCGGAGACGGCGAGGGTCAGGTACAGTGTCGGATCTTGGGTCACGTCATGCCTCCCTTGGTCTGACGTCAGTTCTTGTCGCGCAGCGACTCGATCTCGCGGTCGAGACGGACGCTGCCTTCGGTGTCGGTGACGACGCGCTCGAGGACCTGGACGCGCTCCTTGAGCGCACGGACCTCGTCGCGGAGCCGGGCATTCTCGGCGATCGAGGCCGCGTCGGCATTGTTGCCGCGATAGACCTCGTTGCCGTCCTTGTCCTTGTGGATGCCGTAGCGCGCCTTGAGCACGCCGCCGATCGTGACGATCACGATAATCGCGACAACCATCTCGAACGGGTTCATTCCACTACTCCTTCAAACGCGTTGATCGATCAGTTCTGCTGGTTGGCCTTGGCCAGCCGCGCGGCGCGGCGAACAGGGCGGTCCCGCATTTCGGCGAGGACAATACCGCCCCCGCACAGTGCCGTCAGCACTGCGAGCATCACGATGGCAATCATTTCGGACTTTCCTCTTACTGGCGACGCTGTGCGCCGCGTGGGAACTTTCAGTTCAGCGGGGGGGCATCCCGCAGCTGCTCGATCTCATTGGCGAGATCGACGCCCTTGTCGGTGACGATGCGCTCCAGGACCCGGACCCGCTGCTCCAGCCTTTCGGTCTGGGCGGCGTACTGGGCGGCCTTTTCGGCGACCATCTGCGCCTCGAGCTCCATCTTGCGCTGCTGCAGCGCGAACCAGGGCTTGAGGAAGACGCCGCCGAAGATGGCGACCATGCCGCACAGGATGCCCAGGATCGGGATGAGAATGGGGCTGATTTCCATCGTCTATCTCCTCAGTTGCTCGGCCCGCGCAGGCTCTCGATCTCGCGATCGAGCATATGCGCGCTGTCGGTCACGATCCGCTCGACATTGGCGAGCCGGTCCTTGATCGAGCCCAGTTCGGCACGGAGCTGGGCATTCTCCTGGCTCAGGAGCTTGATCCGCTCCATCGCCGCGTCGTCGTTCTTCGGATAGACCGCCTGGCCCCAGGCCCCGTCGAGCGGATAGCCATGCTTGATGCGGAGCCAGGTGGTGAACACCCATCCTGCGACCACCAGAGCACCGACGATCAGGGCTACCGGGGCGAAGGCTGCGAAGGGAAAGCTCATCTCGTCACTCCTCAGCGCAGGCTGTCGATTTCGCGGGCGACCCGCTCGGCGGGATCGGTGGCGATCCGCTCGAGCACTGCGATCCGCTCTTCGAGCCGGCTGATCTGGCCGGTCAGGCGCTCATTCTCGGTCGAGAGGAGTGCGATCTTGCGATCGGCCTCCAGGTCCTCGCGGCTCTGGCCCCGGAAGCTCCGGCGGCCGCGGCGGCCCTCCTCGTCCTCGATCGGGTAGCCATGCTTGGCACGGACCCAGGTCTGGAAGGCCTTCGATGCCATCACCGCAGCGACGATCAGCACCGGTACCAGCCAACTCAACTCCCTCATTTCTTCCTCCCTGTAGACTTACCTGGCGATGGGCTCAGCGCAGGCTGTCGATCTCGTCGGCGAGGCGCGTATTGCGGCTCGTATAGTACATCTCGATATCGGCCAGGCGGCGATCGATGTCGCGGAACTTCGAGCGGACCTCGGCGGTCGAGCGCGTCGGGTTGGAGCGGACACCCTGCCAGAACTTGGCTTCCTCGGGCCCCTGGTAGAGGCCGTAGGGCTTTGCCGGAGCCAGCCAGGCGATCAGCATGTAGGCGATCAGGCCCATCGGGAAGGTGCTGAAGGTGACCAGCACCATGCCGAGGCGAAGCCAGATGACGTCGATGCCGGTATAGTCAGCCAGTCCCGAGCAGACGCCCAGCCACTTGCCATTTGCCTTGTCGAGGTAGAATTTCGTGCGGCTCGACATGATCAGTTCCTCCGCGAGATGTCATAGGGGCTCTGTTCCGGACGGGCGTCGCGGACAGGGCGGAAATCGGGGTTGTCGGCGGCGATGATCCGCTCGACGGTGAGCAGGCGCTCTTCAAGCTGGCGTGCAGTATAGTGCAGCTCGTCGAGCAGCTTCTCGTCCTCGTTGGTGATCGTCCCGGACTGCTTCCACTTGGTGATATAGTGCATGATCACCCAGGGGAGCCCGATGAAGAGCATCCCGACGATGACGATCGGAAGGAAGACTTCCTCCATCGCTTAGGCTCCCTTGTTGAGGCGGGCCTTCAGGGCCTCGAGCTCGGCATCCACCTTCTCCGACGAGCGGAGTTCGGCGATTTCCTCGTCGAGGGTCTTCGGCGCTGCGCCCAGACCGGCGGCATCGGCACGGCCCTCGGCCAGGTCGACACGGCGTTCCAGCACATCGAAGCGCGAGAAGGCGTCCTGCATGCGGCTGCCATTGGTCATCTCGCGCAGGCGCATGCGGTTGCTGGCGCTTTCCATGCGGGTGACGATCGAGTTCTGGCGGGCGCGGGCCTCGCGCAGCTTGGTCTGGAGCTTGTTGATGTCCTCTTCCGAAGCGCGCAGCGCCTCGTCGAGCACGGCAATCTCTTCGTTCAGCTGCTCGCACATGTCGGCGGCCTTCTGCTTTTCGACGAGCGCGGCCTTGGCCAGGTCCTCGCGGCCCTTGGAGAGCGCCAGCTCCGCCTTCTCGGTCCAGCTCTCCTGGAGCTTTTCGAGCTTGGCGATGTGCCGGCGCATTTCCTTCTGGTCCGCGATGGTGCGGGCCGCGGAAGCGCGGACCTCGACCAGCGTTTCCTCCATCTCGAGGATGATCATGCGGATCATCTTCGCGGGATCTTCCGCCTTGTCGAGCAGGTCGGTGACGTTGGCGGCAATGATGTCGCGGGTTCGAGAGAAGATACCCATTTCGTCGTTACTCCTTCGTGTTCTGTTTCCCGGCGGGAGGGGCCTAGGGGGTGACCCCTCCCGTCAGGTTTCCGCTCGCGAGGGGAAGCGAGCGGGGGGACCCTGTTCTTCAGGCCGTCACCAGTCCGGCCGTGCCGACCATGATGATCAGGCTGGCGGCTACCGAAAGTGCCACCGAGAAGAAGGCGTTGCGGTAGTAGATGGCGTTGGCGTTCATGTTCCTGTTTCCCTGAACCTTGGTGTTTATCCAGGCCCGTCAGCGGGCTTGCCATATGCTTTGCAGGTGCCGTGCCAATTTGTGAAAACCGCAGAAATCTGCCGTTTTTGCCGTTCATAAGGCATTCAGGTGGCGGATTTAACTTGCCAAGTGTTGGGAAAATACACCAAGGATTTGGCATGGAGCGCATAACCCAGGTCATCGGCCAGTCCTCGGCATTTCTTGATGCGCTGGAACGCGCCAGCCGCGCGGCATCGCTCGATCGCCCGGTGCTGGTGATCGGCGAGCGCGGCACCGGCAAGGAGCTGGTCGCCGAGCGTCTGCACCGCCTGTCCCAGCGCTGGGACCAGCCACTGGTGACGATGAACTGCGCGGCGCTGCCCGAGACGCTGATCGAGGCCGAACTGTTCGGCCACGAGGCCGGCGCCTTTACCGGCGCGACCAAGGCGCGGATCGGCCGTTTCGAGGAAGCGCATCGCGGCACCTTGTTCCTCGACGAGCTGGGCACGCTGTCGATGGGCGCGCAGGAGCGGCTGCTGCGCGCGGTGGAATATGGCGAGATCACCCGGATCGGCTCGTCGCGGCCGGTGACGGTGGACGTCCGCATCGTCGCGGCGACCAACGAGCATCTGCCCGAGCGGGTGGAGAAGGGCACCTTCCGCGCCGACCTGCTCGACCGGCTGAGCTTCGAAGTCGTCACCCTGCCGCCGCTGCGCCACCGGGGCGGCGATGTCGAGGTGCTGGCGGATTTCTACGGGCGGCGCATGGCGAGCGAGATCGGCTGGGTCGACTGGCCGGGCTGGGGCGCGCATGCGCTCGACATCCTCGTCAACTATGACTGGCCGGGCAATGTCCGCGAGCTGCGCAACGTGGTGGAGCGCGCGGTCTATCGCTGGGAACAGGACGGGCCGATCGACGCGATCGAGATCGATCCCTTCCAGTCGCCGTATCGCCTGCGGACGATGCAGGGCAGCGCGTCGAGCGTGGCGGCTCCGGCCGCTGCAGTGGCTGCGCCGGTGGTGCTCGAGCCCCAGCCGGCGGCGCTTTCGGGCGCGACCGACTTCAAGGGGCGGGTCGCGCGGTTCGAGAAGGAGCTGCTCCAGCGCGCCCTGGCCGATCACCGCTTCAACCAGCGCGCGACGGCGGAGGCGCTGGGGCTGACCTATGACCAGCTGCGCCATGCGCTGAAGCGGCATGAACTGCTGCAGGTGGGTGGGTAACTTCAACCCTCTCCCGCTTTTGCGGGATCGCCGGGTCGGCCATGCCCCCGGCATGGCCTAAACAGCGC
>JAEXLC010000084.1 GCA_023445495.1 Pseudomonadota bacterium
GAGGCCCAGCACGCCGCCGTGGTCGAAGCCGCGAAGCAGGCCGGTGTCGGCCGCATCGTCTACACCAGCCTGCTGCGCGCCGACACCAGCACGCTCAGCCTGGCCGGCGAGCATCTCTTCACCGAAAAGGCAATCGCCGCCTCGGGTATCCCCTACACCTTCCTGCGCAACGGCTGGTACACCGAGAATTACGCCACCGGCGTGCAGGGCGCAGTCGCGCATGGCGCGCTGATCGGTGCCGCCGGCGAGGGCCGCATCGCCGCCGCCGCCCGCGCGGACTATGCCGATGCCGCGGTCGCCGTGCTCACCGGCGCAGGCCATAAGAACGCGATCTACGAGCTGGCCGGCGACACCGCCTTCACCCTCGCCGATCTCGCCGCCGAGATCTCGCGCCAGACCGGCCGCGACATCCCCTTCCACAATCTCGCCCCGGCCGAATACGCCGCCGCCCTCGCCGGCGCCGGCGTCCCCGCCCCCTTTGCCGAGATGCTCGCCGGCTGGGACGTCGAGATCGCCCAGGGCGCGCTGTTCGACGATGGCCGGACGCTGTCGAAGCTGATCGGCCACCCGACGATCAGCCTGGCGGACGCAGTAAAGGCGCTGATCGGCTGACCATAACTCCCCATCCTATCTACCCCTCCCTGCAAGGGAGGGGCCAGGGGTGGGTTAGAAAAGGCCGGGCTCGATGCCCGGCCTTTTCTTCTTTCCATACCGTCGCGCCGAGCTCGCTGCGCTCGCCACCCACCCCCAACCCCTCCCTTGCAGGGAGGGAGCAAGAAAGCCCGGCGCGCCCCTTTTCCCCGCGAAGGCGGGGATCTATCCCGGCGGGCCGGAGTGAGTCTCAACCAGCTCAGCGCCAATGGATCCCCGCCTTCGCGGGGATGACGAAATGATAGCGCAACCAAAAACCCCGCAATCCCGCCATTAAGTTGCGCACCCCACTCCCCGCACGACACAAAGCCACGTAGAGACAAATCAACCCTCTTTTCCCTTGCGATACGCCCCTTGCGAGCCCATGTGCGGGGTCTCATGTCATTTGCCGATCTCCCTGCGCTTCTCGCCGAAGCGCTCGCAGCGCGTGGTTATGCCGCGCCCACCGCCGTCCAGGCGGCCGTCATCGAGCCGGAAGCCGCCGGCCGCGATCTCATCGTCTCCGCCCAGACGGGCTCGGGCAAGACCGTGGCCTTCGGCCTCGCCATGCACCCCGAGCTGCTTGGCGAGGATGGCCGGATCATCCCGACCCGCGAGCCCCACGCCCTCATCATCGCGCCGACGCGCGAACTCGCGCTGCAGGTCAGCCGCGAGCTGATTTGGCTCTACGGCCCCACCGGTGCGCGCATCGCCACCTGCGTCGGCGGCATGGATGCCGCCAAGGAGCGCCGCCAGCTCAGCTATGGCGCGCATATCGTCGTCGGCACGCCGGGCCGTCTGCGCGACCATCTCGAGCGCGGCGCGCTCGACCTCACCGCGCTGCGCGCCGTCGTCCTCGACGAGGCCGACGAAATGCTCGACATGGGCTTCCGCGACGATCTCGAGGCGATCCTCGACGGCGCGCCGGAAACCCGCCGCACCCTGCTCTTCTCGGCGACCATGCCCAAGCCGATCGTGGCGCTGGCCAAGCGCTACCAGAATGACGCGCTGCGCATCTCGACCGTGGGCGAGGATCGCGGGCACGGCGACATTAGCTATCAGGCGGTCACCGTCAGCCCGTCGGACATCGAGCACGCCGTCATCAACCTGCTGCGCTTCCATGAAGCGGAGACGGCGATCCTGTTCTGCGCGACGCGCGACAATGTCCGCCACCTCCACGCCACGCTCGTCGAGCGCGGCTTCTCCGCCGTGGCGCTGTCGGGCGAGCATAGCCAGAACGAGCGCAACCACGCACTCCAGGCGCTGCGCGACCAGCGCGCCCGGGTCTGCGTCGCCACCGACGTCGCCGCGCGCGGCATCGATCTGCCGACGCTGACGCTCGTCATCCACGTCGAGCTGCCGCGCGACGCCGAGACGCTGCAGCACCGTTCGGGCCGTACCGGCCGCGCCGGCAAGAAGGGCACCGCGGTGCTCATCGTCCCCTATCAGCGCCGCCGCCGCGTCGAGTCGATGCTCAAGGGTGCGCGCATCCCGGTCGAGTGGACCGAGGTGCCGAGCCCCGAGGCGATCCGCGCCCAGGATCGCGAGCGCCTGATCGCCGCGCTGCTCGCCCCGGTCGAGATCGACGAGGAGGATGCGGCCATCGCCGAGCGCCTGCTCGCCGAGCGGACGCCCGCCGAGATCGCCGCCGCTTTGGTCCGCGCGCACCGTGCCTCGATGCCGGCGCCCGAAGAGCTCAGCAGCCAGGGCGATCGTCGCGAGGAACGCCAGGCCGGCCAGCACCGCGCCGGGTTCGACGACGTTGTCTGGTTCCGCATGGATATCGGCCGTCGCCAGAATGCCGATCCGCGCTGGGTCCTCCCGCTGATCTGCCGCCGCGGCCATATCACCAAGAACGAGGTCGGCGCGATCCGCATCGGGCCGAACGAGACTGCGTTCCAGATCCCGCGCGCGCTGGCGAGCAAGTTCATGGCCGCCGTGGCCCGCACTGCCGAGGGCGACGAGGACGTCCGCATCGAGCAGTCGGAAGCGCCGGTCCAGGGTGCCCGTCCGCAGCGCAACGGTCCGAACCGTCCTGCCGGCGGCCCGGGTGGCCCCGGTGGCGGCCCGCGCCATCAGGCCCGTCCCTATCGCAAGGCACCGCCGGCACGGGGTCCCTCGCACCGGTGAGGATCCTCGTCGATGCCGACGCCTGCCCGGTAAAGGACGAGGTCTACAAGGTCGCCTGGCGCCATGAAGCGCCGGTGGTGATCGTCAGCAATTCGTGGCTGCGGGTGCCCCAGCATCCGCTGGTCACGCGGCAGGTGGTCAGCGACGGCTTCGACGCCGCCGATGACTGGATCGCGGAAGCTGCGGACGCGCGGTCGGTGGTCATCACCTCCGACATCCTGCTCGCCGATCGCGCGCTCAAGGCGGGCGCGAAGGTGCTTTCCCCGAACGGCAAGCCCTTCACCGCCAACTCGATCGGCGCGGCAATAGCCACTCGCGCGATCATGGCGGACCTGCGTGCCGGCGGCGATCAGGTCGGCGGCTCGAATCCCTTCTCTGCGGCGGACCGCTCGAATTTTCTGCAGGCGCTGGACCGTGAGCTGGTCGCGTTGAAGCGACTTACCTAATCTTAGGAGACGTGCAGGCATAGTTCCGCATCGGGGATGAGGGACCTATGCTGAAACTACCGCTGATCGCTCCACAGCCGCCACGGCTGAGTGAAATGGCCGAAGAGCTGCGCGCGCTCGAGGCGAGCGGCTATTTCAGCAACGGCGGCCCCATCGTCCGCGATTTCGAGCGCAAGGCCGTGGCCCAGCTCTTCGGTGGCGAAGGCTTCGCCCTGGCGGTCTCGAACGCGACGCTGGGCCTGTTGCTGGCGATCCGCGAAGCAAGGGCCGGCCGCCCCGGCCGCTATGCCCTAGTCCCTGCCTTCACCTTCGCCGCCACCGCCCATGCGGCGATCTGGGCCGGCCTCACCCCGATCCTGGTCGACAGCGACCCGGATGACTGGGCCGTCTCGGCGAAAGCAATCGAAGCCCAGCTCGCCCGGCACGGCGAGGAAGTGGCGGTAGTCGTACCCTATGACACCTTCGGCGCCGGCGTCGACCTGAGCCGTTACGCGGCGCTGTCCGAACGCCACAATGTCGGCGTGGTCGTCGACGCCGCCGCATCCCTCGGCAGCCTCGACGCCGCCGGCCGCGGCTTCGGCACCGGCAGCCGCCTCACCTGCGTCTTCTCGATGCACGCCACCAAGACCTTCGCGACTGCGGAAGGCGGGCTGATCTACAGCGCCGATCCGGACCGCATCCAGATCCTGCGCCGCATGCAGAATTTCGGCTTCGGCGCCCCGCGCACCGCGACGCAGGAAGGCATCAACGCCAAGCTCCCCGAACTGCTCGGCCTGATGGCACGCGCCAAGCTGGGCGAGATCGACACCGTCGCCGAACACCGCGCGGCACTCGACCGTGCCTATCGCCGGCAACTGGGCGACACGGTCACCTTCCAGCGCAGCCATGCCAGACGGCAGGTCGCGCAGTTCATGCCGATGCTGCTCCCGGCAGGCACGGATCGTGCCGCCATCATGGCCAGCCTCTCCGAACAAGGGATCGGTTCGGGCCATTATTTCAGCCCGCACATCGGCGAGCAGCCCTATTTCCGCCAGGCCTGCATCACCGGCCCCACACCCGTGGCGGACGATCTCTCGAAGCGCATGCTCTCGCTCCCGGTCACCGACAGGATGGACGAGACGGACGTCGCCACCATCTGCGACGCGCTGCACGCCGCGCTCCGCAAGCCGCGCATCGTCGTGCCGTCGGTGCCCGAGCCCATCCTCAACACCGTCCTGATCGGCGGCGGTCCCGCGGGCGTCGCCTTCCTCATCTCGGCCAGCAAGAACGGCAAGCTGCGCGAGCTCGGCGCCGGTCTCGCGGTGATCGAGCGCGGCGATTGCCTCGGCGCAGGCGAGCTGCCGGGCTATGCCATCACCTCGGACAGCACCGCCGAGACCTTCCTCAGCGCGGTGAAGGACAATCCCGAGCCCGGCATCGCGGCGCTGATGGATCACCCCGCCGCCCGCGAGATCGCCGCCTATATCGGCAAGCTCGGCGTGCCGCTGTACCGCACCGGCCCCTTCCTCGAGGCGATCGGCCAGCGTGCCGGTGCCGTCGTGACCGAAGCAGGCGGCAGCGTGCTGACCGGCCATGAAGTCCTCGACAGCCAGCGCACCGCTGCCGGCCTGTGGCGCACCCGGGTCCGCAACCGCACCACCGGTGCCGAGCGCACGCTGCTTTCGGAGAACATCGTCATCGCCACCGGCGGCTACCAGTCCGCCAGCGACATCGCCGCCGCTCCCGTCGCCGGCGCCCCGCTCGGCGAGCTGGTCGGCGAGCGGCTGATGCTGTGCGACGACATGCTGCGCACCGGCGGCATGGACCGCCTGCGCGCGCGCATCGCCGGCAAGCGCGCGCCGAAGATCGCGATCATCGGCGCCTCGACCTCCGCCATCGCCTCCGCCGTGCTGCTGCTCAAGTCGGACATCCCGTTCGGGGCGGAGAGCCTGAGCCTGCTCCACCGCGAGGAGCTGCGCCCCTGGTACCCCTCGGCCGAAGCCGCCCGCGAGGATGGCTTCACCGATTTCGGCCCCGACGACATCTGCCCGCTCTCGGGCTTCGTCTATCGCCTTGCCGGCTTCCGGCTAGAGGCGCGCGAGCTGGTGCTGCGCATGCTCCGCGTCGGCGGGCGCACGCCCGATCCGCGCGTGCTGCTCCACCAGGTCACCGGCCCTGATACCGAGACCAGCCGCATCCTTGCCGAAGCGGACGTGGTCGTCGCCGCGCTCGGCTACCGGCCGCACGCCCTTCCGCTGCTTGACGCCACGGGCAACCGGATCGCGCTCACCGCCCATGCCCCGGGGCGCCCCCGCCTTGCCGACCAGCTTTGCCGCGTCACCGATGCCGAGGATCAGCCGATCCCCGGCGCCTATGGCATCGGCCTTGCCGCGGGTTTCGTGCCGGAAGGACGCCTCGGCGGCGAGAAGAGCTTCAAGGGCAAGGCCAATGGGCTGTGGCAGTGGCAGAACGATGTCGGCCAGCTCATCGTCGATCAGCTGCTCGGCCAGGCCGTGAGCCTCGCCGCGTGAACGGTCTCCCCGCTCCCACCGTCTCGGTCGTCATGCCGGCCTATAATGGCGCGGCCTGGATCGGCGCGACGATCGACAGCGTCCTCGCCCAGGACTTCGCCGACTGGGAGCTGGTGATCGTCGACGATTGCTCGACCGACGACACCCGCGACCTGCTTGCCACGCTGACCGATCCGCGCATCACCGTGCTCCACGCCGAGACCAATGGCGGCCCGGTGGTCGCGCGCAATATCGGCTTCGCGGCAGCCCGTGGCCGCTATATCGCCGGGCTCGACCAGGACGACCTCTGCAAGCCCGGCCGCTTCGCCACGCAGGTCGCCTATCTCGATGCCAATCCCGGCACCGTGCTGGTCGGCACCGCCGCCGAGTTCCTCGAGAACGGCATCGTCAGCCCCTGGCCCGGCGACCGCCCGCTCACCCCGGCGATGATCGACTGGTTGCTGCTCACCCAGAACCCGCTGGTCTGGTCCACCGTCATGTTCCGCGCGGAGGCCGCGCGGCTGCTCGATCCCTTCGAGCGCCCCCAGGTCCGCTATGCCGAGGACTTCGACCTCTATCACCGCCTCGGGCGCTTCGGGCAGATCGCCCGGCTCGACGAGGCCCAGCTGCTCTATCGCTGCCATCCCGGCGGCGCCTCGAAGCGCTTTGCCGAGATGATGGCGGCCAGCGCCGCCCGCGTGCTGACCGAGCGCTATTTGCCCGTGTTCGGCGACGAAGCCGCCGCGAGTGCCGCGCTGGTCGTGCGCTATTTCATGCAGCGCGACCCCGCCCCCGACCTGGAGACACTGGGCCGCCTGTCGCGCATCCTCGCCGCGCTCCACGCCGACCATGTCGCCCGCACCCCGCTGACCCCGCAGGAGCGGATCGAAGTGGACGGCGAGCATGCCCGGCTATGGTGGCTGGTCGCCCGCCCCGCACTGCGCCAGGGCGCGGTGACGATGCGCGAGGCAATGGGCGTGCTGCCCGAGAGCGTCCACCTGCCCGCCAACGACCCCGACCGCCTGATCTCGCCGCTGATCGGCCGGGTGCGCGCGATCGGGCGCGGGTTCGGCGTGGCGCTCTAGGGGCGCTGAAAGAACACAAAGGCACTGGCGAGGAAGGGGTTCCGGCGCAGCCCCAGTGGCGCGGGAAATGGTGCCCCCGGCGAGATTCGAACTCACGACCTGCGGTTTAGGAAACCGTCGCTCTATCCTGCTGAGCTACGGAGGCACGGGCGCGGTTGGTATCGGGACCGCGCCCAAGGGTCAACCAACTACGCCTCCCGCCGCATCAGCCCGACGATCTCGCCCAGGCTGCGCCGGCCGCCGCTGAGCAGGCTGGCGCGGAACACACGGCCGAGCAGCCAGATCTCCAGCGCGATGAACAGCGCCAGCGTGATGCCCGATCCGATCATCTCCCATAGCGGCATGCCGCTGCCCAGCCGGGCCAGCACGGTGAACGGCGTGTAGAGCGGCACCCAGGTGAGCACCTGCACGCCGATCCCGCCGGCGCCGTTGACCACCGCCTGCACCAGCAGGGTGAAGGGCATCATGATCAGCAGGATCACCGGCGTCAGATAGCCCTGCGCCTCGCGCATCGAGTCGCTCATCGCGCCGATCACCAGGAACAGCATCGACACCATCAGATAGCCGGCGACGAAGAAATAGAGGATCGCCGCGATGCTGCCGGGCGTGGAGACCGGCTCCAGCGCGGGCCGGATGATGTCGGCGATCGCGCCGTGCGTGGCATAGGCGGCGAAGATGCCGCAGGCCGCCCAGGTGAGGATCATCGACAGGCCGATCGCCACCGTGCCGACCAGCTTGCCGTACATCAGCTCGTTGGGCGAGACGCAGGCGAGCACCGTCTCGATCAGCTTGTTGCCGCGCTCCTCCACCGTACCCTGCAGCATCCAGCTGCCCGACAGCACCAGCGACATCATCAGGATATAGGCGCAGGCGAGCGGCAGGATCGAGCGGACCAGCACGCGCTCGCGGCCACTGCCCTCGGGCGGCGTGGTCACCTGGATCGCCGGCGCGATCGCCCCGACCGTCGCCGCGGTGGCCGGCGCGACGCCATTGGCCTGGAGATAGCGGGTGCGCAGGTCCTGGGTCAGCACCCCTTGCAGCGTGGCAACGAACGATCCGCGCGGGCGGCCATTGGCCCAGAGCCGCACCGCCGGCGAGGCGCCGAAGTCGCGCGGGATCAGCACGACATAGTCGATCGGCTTGGCGCCGGACTTGTCGTCCGGATGCAGCAGCGGCTGGAGCGCCTTGTCGATCTGGCCCGGCGCGGCCGCCGCGACATTGGCCGGGGTCTCGACGATCCGGTAACTGGCCTCGGGCGCCTTGAAGCCCGCGGCGTCCTCCTGGGACACCATGGCGATCTGCTTGCGCGCGCCTTCCACGCCCCCCTCGGCGAGGAAGCGGGCGACATCGGCATCGCTGTACCAGCGGCCCTGCTGCGCCCAGAGCGCGTTCGGGTTCGCCTTTTGCAGCGCGTGCCGGCGGACATAGCGGGCCAGCGCGTCGAGCGCGACGCGCTGCTCGTCGAGCGTCAGCCGCTGGCGGATCGCCGCCGAAGGCGCGCCACCGGCCTGGTCGACCAGCATCACCGTCTCGGTGTCCGACTTGTCGATGAAGCGCGAGGCGAGCGGCCCCAGCGCGAACGCGAGCGGCAGGATCAGCAGCGTGACCCAGAAGCTCTTGGTCATCGCGATCTGGCGGAACTCGCGGCCGGCGACGAGGAGGATGTGCTGGAGCATTAGCGTGCCTCCCCGCCGACGATGTGAAGGAAGACTTCGTGCAGGCTCGCCCGGCGCTGCTCGAAGCGGCGCAGCGCGAAGCCCTGCGCGGTACAATGTTCGAGCAGGTCGCCCGGATCGCCGCCGGGCGCGAGCCGTACCGACCAGTCGCGCCAGGCACCCGCCTCGCCCAACGGCTGGGCGTCGATCACGCCCGGCAGCCCCTCGGGCGACTGCTTCGCCGAGAGGTGCAGCTCGACGGGCAGCGTCGCGCGCGCCTCGTCCTGCGTGCCCTCGAACAGCTTCCTGCCGCGCGCGAGCAGCAGCAGTCGGTCACAGAGCCGCTCGGCGTGCTGCATGACATGGGTGGAGAAGACCACCGCCGCCCCGCCCTTCGCCGCGCGGACGATCTCGTCCTCGAGCAGCCCCTGGTTGACCGGATCGAGGCCCGAAAAGGGCTCGTCGAGGATCAGCAATTGCGGGCGGTTGACCACCGCGGTCGCCAGCTGGACCTTCTGCGCCATGCCCTTGGAGAGCTTGTCGACCGTGGTCCTAGCGAAATCCTTGAGGCCGAAGCGCTCGAGCAGCGCCTTGCCCTCGGTTCGCGCATCCGACGGCGTCATGCCCTTGAGCCGGCCGAAATAGACGATCGTGTCGAGCGCGGTCATCGAGCGATAAAGGCCACGCTCCTCGGGCAGGAAGCCCAGCATCGCGCTGTTGCCCCGGCCTGGCACGCGGCCGAGCACCGAGATGGTGCCGGCGTCGGGGCGAAGGATGTCGAGCACCATGCGGAGCGAGGTCGTCTTGCCCGCGCCATTGCCGCCAAGAAAGCCGAACACCTCCCCGGGCGCCACTGCGAAACTCAGATTATCGACTGCCGTGAAGTCGCCGAAGCGCTTGACCACGCCGTCCAGGCGCAAAGCATCCATTGCAAGATTCCCCCGATTCCCGGGGAGCTTAACCAGTGTACCACTGGGCTACAACGGTGAAGAGAGCCGGGAATGGAGGAATGGCCGCCCTTCCGTCATCCCCGCGAAGGCGGGGATCCAGGGTCGTTTGGGACAGAGGGCGCAATCGAGCGCATGCTTCCCGGATAGCTCGACGCGATCCCCAAGCATCCCGCCCTTGGCTCTGGATCCCCGCCTTCGCGGGGATGACGATTCCGGGGATCAGTTGCACGCCTCGGGCGGCACCACCGGCAGCGGCAGCGGCGCGACCGGCACACCTTCCTCGATCAGCGCCTGCGCCTCGGCGACGCTGGTCTGGCCGTGGATCGGCGCATGCGGGGTCTCGCCCAGATGCATGGCCCGCGCCTTGTCGGCAAAGGCGCCGCCGACCCATTTCGAGCCTTCCAGCGCCTTGGCCTGCATATCGGCCAGCACCGCCATCGCGGCCTTCACCGCCTCGGCCGGGATCGCAGCATCGGCGGGGATCGCGGGCAGCGACGGCGCGGGCGCCGCCTGGTTGCCCTTGGCGCCGACATTGGGTGCCATCACCGCCTTGGCGACCTCGGCGCTGCCGCACATCGGGCAGGCGACCAGCCCGGCGGCGCGCTGCTCCTCCCACGCGCCGCTCGACCCGAACCACGCCTCGAAGACATGGCCGGCCTCGCATTTCAGGTCGAAGACGATCATCGCCCGAAGGCTCAGGCGGCGAGCAAGGGATCGAGCCCGCCGCGCGCATCGAGCGCCGCGAGATCGTCGGACCCGCCGATATGCTTGCCGTCGATGAACACCTGGGGGACGGTCATGCGGCCATGCGAGCGGTCGATCATCTCGTTGCGGCGCGGGCCGCCCATCGAGATGTCGATCTCCTCATATTCGGCCTGCTTGCTGTCGAGCAGGGCCTTGGCCCGGGTGCAATAAGGGCAGAACGCCTTGGTGAAGATTTCGATCTTAGCCATTTCACCTCACACCTGTGGTCGCGCCCGGCGCTTGTCAATCCGCGCCTTCCCCGGAGTCGAGAACGCGGGCCCAGCACAAAAGGATCACCCGCGCCGCCCCGCCACGCTTGAGCAGCTTCGCACAGGCATTGGCAGTGGCGCCGCTGGTATGCACGTCATCGACCAGCACCACCGTCCGCCCCGCCAGCCTTTCCCGCGCGCCTGGCGCCAGCGCGAAGGCGCCCGCGACCGCCTTCGCCCGCCCCATCGCCCCCAGCCCGCGCAAGACCGGCGTCGCCTTCACCCGGCGCAGCAGGTCGGGCGCGAGCGGCACGCCGTGCGCGCGGGACAGCGACGCGGCGATCAGCCCGGCCTGGTTGTAGCCGCGCGACCAGAGCCGCCAGCGGTGCAGCGGCACCGGCACCAGCAGCTCCGCCTCCTCCGGCATCAGCCGCGCCATCGCGCGCGCCATGGTCGCGGCGCAGGCGAGCCGCCCCGAATATTTGAGCTTGAGCGCGATGGCCCGCGCCACCTCGCCATAGGCGACCGCGGCGCGCACCCCGTCATGCGGCGGCGGATCGGCAAGGCATTGCCCGCACCGCGCGCCCTCCCCCCGGTCATGCTCGAACGGCAGGTGACAGGCGGCGCACCAGGGCGGCCCCAGGAAGCGCAGGCTCCCCCAGCAGGCGGCGCAGAAGCGGTGGTCGGCCGGGGTGATCGCGCCGCAGCCCGGGCAGCGCGGCGGCAGCGCGAGATCGGCGATACGCGCCAGGGGCCGCACGAGCGGGCGCAGGAGGGGCGCGGAGCCGGCCACACGCGCCTTGTCCCCGGCGGCGCACCGGCGCACAAGCGCGCCATGCCCCAGAATGGACCGACTGATTCCGCCGAGATCTTCGACCGCGCCCTGCGCCGCAAACGCCGCGACCGCGCCGCCCGCCGCTATGAAGGCTTTATCCGCGAGCATATGCTGGAGGGCATCGGCGAGCGCCTGGCCGGGGTGACCCGCGAATTCCACGACGTGCTCGACATGGGCAGCTTCGCCGGCGGCTTCGCGCTGCCCGGCGCCCGCATCACCCGGATCGACGCCGGCGCCGGCTTCGCCGCCCAGGCCGGTGGCGTCCAGGCCGATGAGGACCGCACGCCCTTCCCCGAGAACAGCTTCGACCTGGTGGTGAGCATCGGCGTGCTCGACCAGATCAACGACGTGCCGGGCGCGCTCTCGATCGCCCGCCGTGCGCTGCGCCCCGACGGACTGTTCCTCGGCGCCTTTCTCGGCGCGGGCACGCTGGCGACGCTGCGATCGGTGTTCCTCCATGCCGAGGGCGAGCGCCCGGTCGCGCGCTTCCACCCCCAGATCGACGTGCGCGCCGCCGGCGACCTGCTCACCCGCGCCGGCTTCGCGCTGCCGGTGGCGGACGTCGAGACGCTGACCGTGCGCTATTCGAGCATCTTCTCGCTGCTCGGCGACCTGCGCGGCATGGCGGCGACCAACCTGCTGCCGGGCACCCCGCCCCTCACCCGCAGCACCCTCGCCCGCGCCGCCCAGACCTTTGCCGAGCGCGCCGACCCGGACGGCAAGACCCCCGAGCGTTTCGAGATCGTCTACCTGACCGGCTGGGCCCCGGACGAATCCCAGCCCAAGCCGGCCCGTCGCGGCAGCGCGGTGGCATCGCTGGCGGAGGCGTTGAAGGGGAAGAATTGAGGCTGCGTTTCAGCAGGACCGCTTCGGCCGGATTGGTCCGGTTCGGAGGGGGTTAGGCTTGTATTGTTGGAATATGTTCTTGAAATGTTCTCACCGCAATTGGGAAAGGCGGTGGCATGGGCATTTCAGGGCAGAGGCAGCCGACAGCGTTTTCGATATGGATGCGGACCGGGCGATGGCCTCGGCCTGCGGCAGCGCGCGACGTCGAGGTAAAGTTCAATCCGTGGCATGATCCACGGAATGGGCGATTTACCTTTGCGGGCTCGGGTCAATATGCTGGCCCCGCTGGCGCCGGCTCCGCGGGCGCTCGGAAACAACAACGCAATCCAAAAGTTAGCCTTGTAGAAGACCCACGTTTGCCACCGATAAGGTCGGTAGCGGAGGCAGAATCTTGGAGAGCTGACCAACTCGCCAAGCATGGGAATGACCCAAATTTTCGCAGTGCGGTTGAAGCCCAATACCAGAAGTACAGAACTAAGTTCGCCCTCAACGAGATGGGCAGAGTTGTTGGAACAGCAGACCCAGGCTTAACGGGCGGCAATGGAAGCTTTGGTGGAGGCGGCGCAGCTGGCAGCTGGGGCAAAGCTGGCACCCCGAGCACTGGCGGAAGCATCGACCATAGTGGAACAACCGACAGTTGGGATCGACCCGACTTCGCCCGTGAAAGCGAAAGCTTCGGCGGCAGCGGGGCAACCGGCAACTGGGATCAACCCAGTTTCACCGGCAGAGGCGGCAGCTTTGGCGGCGACGGCGCGTCCGGGAATTGGGGTGGCCCGGGTTTCAACGGCGGAGGCGGGAGCTTCGGCGGCGGCGGCACATCCGGAAGTTGGGGTGGCCCCGGCTTCACCGGCGGAGGCGGGAACTTCGGCGGAGACGGCACATCCGGAAGTTGGGGTGGCCCCGGCTTCACCGGCGGAGGCGGGAGCTTCGGCGGCGGCG
>JAEXLC010000140.1 GCA_023445495.1 Pseudomonadota bacterium
TCGCCTGAGATCCCGGCTTTCGCCGGGATGACGATATTTTGTTGCGCGCTACAGATTGTAACGCCCGCAACCTTGCGGCTATCGTCCCGCGCATGAAGCACATCCTGCTCGCGGGCGTTGCGCTCGCTTCCACCGCTGCGCCCGCGCTGGCGCGTGACCTCACCATCCAGGACGTCGCCACCCTGTCGCGCGTCGGCGCGCCGGCGGTGTCGCCCGACGGCCATTGGCTCGTCTGGCAGCAGCGCGAGACCGATCTCGCCGCCAACAAGGGGCGCTACGACCTGTGGCGCCTCGACCTGACGGTGAAGGGCGCCAAGCCCGAGAAGCTGGTCGCCGAGGCGGACGTCAACGAGACCAGCCCGCAATTCTCGGCGGATGGCAAGACTGTGTGGTTCCAGTCGGACAAGGGCGGCGATGACGCCGTGTGGGGCGTCGCCGTCACCGGTGGTGCGCCGACCCAGCTCACCCATATCCCGGGCGGGTTCAGCGGTTTCAAGGTTTCGCCCGATGGCTCGAAGCTTCTCGTCTGGGCCGATCGCAAGCCCGGCGCGCCCAGCCTCGAGCTTCCGATGGTCAAGAAGGACCCGAATGCCGGTTCGGGCCGCACCTATGACCAGCTGTTCGTCCGCCACTGGGATAGCTGGAGCAACGGCGAGCGCTCGCAGCTGTTCGTGTTGCCCTTCGGCCCGAACGGCGCCACCGGCAACGGCACCCCGATCGTCGGCGGCCTGATCGGCGACACGCCCTCCAAGCCCTTCGGCGGCGGCGAGGAAGTGTCGTGGAGCGCGGACGGCAAGACCGTCTATTTCGCGTTGCGCGAAGCGGGCCGGATCGAATCCAAGTCGACCAATCTGGACATCTTCGCCGCGCCGGCGGACGGCTCCGCAGCGCCGGTGAACCTGACCAAGGCGAATGAGGGGATGGACAATCTTCCCACCGTGTCGCCCGACGGCAAGTGGCTTGCCTATTTCTCGATGGCGCGCGCCACCTATGAGGCCGATCGCCAGGTGCTCCAGCTGCGCAACCTCGCCACCGGCGAAGTGAAGGCGCTGACCCAGGCATGGGACCGTTCGGTCGGCTCGATCGCCTGGGCGCCGAACTCGAAGACGATCTACGTCACTGCCGAGGACACCCAGGAGAACCCGATCTGGTCGGTCGATCCGAAGACCGGCAAGGTCGCCCGGCTGACCCAGCTCGGCAATGTCAGCGCCGTGGTGCCGACCAAGGGCGGCCTGGTCTATTCGATGAACAGCCTGACCGCGCCGGACGATTTCTACGCGCTCAAGGGCAAGGCCAGCACGCGGCTGACCTCGGTCAACGCCGAGAAGCTGGCGGGCATCGACCTGCCCAAGGTCGAGCGGTTCAGCTTCACCGGGGCCAACAATGACACCGTCTGGGGCTATTCGGTGAAGCCTGCCAGCCTGGCCGAGGGCAAGAAGGCGCCGATCGCCTTCGTCGTCCATGGCGGCCCGCAGGGATCGAGCAACAACAGCTGGTCCTATCGCTGGAACCCGGCGGTGTTCGCCGGCGCCGGCTATGCGGTGGTCGCGGTCGATTTCCACGGCTCGACCGGTTACGGCCAGGCCTTCACCGACGCGATCCGCAACAATTGGGGCGGCTGGCCGCTCGAGGATCTGCAAAAGGGCCTCAAGGCCGCGACGGACAAGTTCTCTTACCTCGATGCCGACAATGCCTGCGCGCTCGGCGCCTCCTATGGCGGCTATATGATGAACTGGATCGAGGGCCAGTGGCCCGATCGCTTCAAGTGCATCGTCCAGCATGACGGCGTGTTCGACGCCCGCGCCATGGCCTATGAAACCGAGGAGCTGTGGTTCGACGAGTGGGAACATGGCGGCAAGGCCTATTTCGAGGACCCCGCCGCGTTCGAGAAGTGGAACCCGGTCAACCATGTCGACAAGTGGAAGACCCCGCAGCTGGTGATTACCAGCGAGAAGGATTTCCGCATCCCCTACACCCAGGGCCTGGCCGCCTTCACCGCGCTCCAGCGCCGTGACATCCCGTCCAAGCTGCTGGTGTTCCCGGACGAGAACCACTGGGTGCTCAAGCCGAAGAACTCGATGCAGTGGTATGGCAATGTGCTGCGCTGGCTGGACCAGTATACTGGCAAGGCCGCGCAGTAACTTCGCTCGGAAATGGCTTGAAGTCTGTTAGCTAGCAGGCTGCGTATCGGGTAGCTGATCTCCCTTGTCTTTGGGGGAGACACCTGATGCGCAGCCTGTTCGTCATTCTGTTCCTGCTTTCCGCCAATCTGGTCGGCGGGCCGGCGCTGGCGCAAGAGGGCGTCTTCGTCTCCAACGAACAAGACGGCGTACTTGTCGCCAACGAAACAGCCGCGCCGGACAATGCGGCAGTGCCGCAAGCTGCCGTTCCGCCACAGGCGAACCAGTCCGGCGCCGATGCGGGCGATCCGGAAGCGCCCCAGGTCATCACCGAATCGGGCAAGGCGCTGATCGTGCTGTTCGTGCTGGCGGCGATCCTCGAATCTGCGCTGGCCTGGTTCTTCAACCTCGGTTTCGTCGCGGCCTTCTTCAACGGGCGGAACATCAAGCCGATCATCTCCGGCGTATTCGCGCTGGCGGTGACCTTCGGTTTCCAGTCGGTGCTGCTGATCGGGCTGTTCGCCAATTACGGCTACGATACCGCGGGTGCCGATGCGCATTTCCTCTGCCGGCTCATCGAATCGCTGGTGCTCGCGGGCGGCAGCGCGGGCGTGAACCGCCTGCTGCGCAACCTGGGCATCCGCCCGGTCGACCCGATCGCCGAGCGCAACCCGGTGCCGCAGCCGCTGGATGCCTGGATCGCGGTGGAGCATCGCCGCATCGATGCGAACGGCCCGGTCGATGTCGAGATCGGCACGGCGGGCGAGGGCGGCGCCACCAGCTGGATGATCGCCGGCCAGATCACCGGCGCAAAGCCGCTTACCGGCTTCGCGAAATGGCTGCTGCGCGATCGCAGCCGCTTCCCCGCGAGCGGCGGCTATGTCGTGACGCCGGGCGTTCCGATCAGCGTGCGCCTGGCCTGGACCAAGGCCGACGGCACGATCGTCCACTCGCCGGTCTGGGGACCGAACGCGCTGGCCGATCGCGCCATCGTCGACATTGACCTCACGCTCTAGCGCGAGGCCTAGCCCAGCAGCGTATTCGTGCCGATGCCGAGCGCCAGCGACGGCCACAGCATCATCAGGATGCCGACCAGGCTGGCCAGGAACACGATCGTCCGCAGCGCCGGGACACCCGCGGCATAGAGCGGCAGATAGACGATCCGCCCGCCCAGCCAGAGCAGTGCGCCGAGCTGGGTCCAGAAGGTCTGCGTCCCGGTGACGCTGAGCGCGACGACCGCGATGATCGCGAGCGGGAAGGTCTCGAAGAAATTGGCCTGGGCGCGGGTCATCCGTCCGACGATCGGGGCGGGGGGCGGCAGTTCCTCGTCACGGGCACCCATATTCCATTTGGTGCCATATTGCCGGGTCTTCACCTGCGCGGCCCCGAAGATGTGCACCAGCGCCAACAGGCAGCTCCACACCAGCACGGTCATTTCCAGACGCATCATTGCCTCCCTCCTCGGCTCGGTCGTTACGCCTTTGTATCAACAACCTGCATTATCCGCGAGTTTTGTATCGACCCGGGCCCCGGCTCGCCGCTAAAGCCGCTCGATCATGAGCGAACTCCCCAAGACCTTCGACCCCGCCGAACTCGAATCCCGCTGGTATCAGCATTGGGAAGCAAACGGCCTGTTCCGCCCCGAGCGCGGCGGCGCCGATCCCTGGACGCTGGTCAACCCGCCGCCCAACGTGACGGGCAGCCTGCACATCGGCCATGCGCTCGACAATACGCTGCAGGACATCCTCGTCCGTCACGCCCGCCTGAAGGGCAAGGACGCGCGCTGGGTGGTCGGCACCGATCATGCCGGCATCGCGACCCAGATGGTCGTCGAGCGGCAGATGAACCTCAAGCAGCAGAAGCGCACCGACTTCACGCGCGAGGAGTTCGTCGCGAAGGTCTGGGAGTGGAAGGAAGAGAGCGGCGGCGAGATCACGCAGCAGCTCCGCCGCCTCGGCTGCTCGATGGACTGGTCCGATGAGCGCTTCACCATGGACGAGGGCTTCTCCAAGGCCGTCCTCAAGGTGTTCGTCGAGCTGCACAAGCAGAAGCTGCTCTACCGCGACAAGCGCCTGGTGAACTGGGATCCGGGCCTCGGCACCGCGATCAGCGACCTCGAGGTCGAGACCAAGGACGTCAAGGGCAGCTTCTGGCACCTGAAATATCCGCTCGCTGACGGTTCGGGCTTCATCGAGGTCGCGACCACGCGCCCCGAGACGATGCTGGCCGACATGGCCGTGGCGGTGAACGCCGAGGACACGCGCTACACCGCGCTGGTCGGCAAGATGGTCAAGCTGCCGATCACCGGCCGCCTGATCCCGATCGTCACCGACGAGCATGCCGATCCCGAGCTTGGTTCGGGCGCGGTGAAGATCACGCCGGGGCATGACTTCAACGACTTCGAGGTCGGCCGCCGCGCCGGGATCGAGGCGCGCGACATGCTCAACATGCTCGACGCCAAGGCCCGCATCACCCAGACCAGCGACGGGCTGATCCCCGCCGAACTGCTCGGCATCGACCGGTTCGAGGCGCGCAAGCTGGTGGTCGCGCGGCTGAAGGAAGAAGGTTTCCTGATCCCGCATGTCGACAAGGACGGCGAGGAGCATGACGCCGAGCCGCGCACGATCGCGACACCGTTCGGCGATCGCTCGGGCGACGTGATCGAGCCCTGGCTGACCGACCAATGGTATGTCGACGCCGCGACGCTGGCCAAGCCGGCGATCGAAGCGGTCCGCTCGGGCGCGACCAAGATCGTGCCGAAGAGCTGGGAAAAGACCTATTTCAACTGGATGGAGAACATCCAGCCCTGGTGCGTCTCGCGCCAGCTCTGGTGGGGGCACCAGATCCCGGCCTGGTTCGACGCCGATGGCACCGCCTATGTCGCCGAGACCGAGGCGGAAGCCCAGGCGCAGGCGGGCGAGGGCGTTGCGCTCACCCGCGATCCCGACGTGCTCGACACCTGGTTCTCCTCCGCACTCTGGCCCTTCGCGACGATGGGCTGGCCGGAGAACCCCGATCCCACGCTCGGCGGGCGCTATCCCAATGACGTGCTGATCTCGGGCTTCGACATCCTGTTCTTCTGGGATGCCCGGATGATGATGCAGGGTTTGCAGTTCATGAAGGCAGTGCCCTTCAAGACGCTGTATCTCCACGGCCTTGTCCGCGCGGCGGATGGGCAGAAGATGTCCAAGTCGAAGGGCAATGTCGTCAATCCGCTCGGGCTGATCGACAATTACGGCGCCGATGCGCTGCGCTTCTTCATGGCGGCGATGGAAAGCCAGGGCCGCGACATCAAGATGGATGAGAAGCGGATCGAAGGCTATCGCAACTTCGGCACCAAGCTCTGGAACGCCGCGCGCTTCGCCCAGTCGAACGGCATCTCGGCATCGTCCACGATCGACGCGCCCGAGGCGGCACTGGCGGTCAACCGCTGGATCATCGCCGAGACGGTCGCCACCGTGCAGGCGCTCGACCTCGCGCTGGCCGACCTGCGCTTCGACGAAGCCGCGAACACGATCTACCAGTTCACCTGGAGCCGCTTCTGCGACTGGTATCTCGAGCTCATCAAGCCGGTTCTCCAGACCGAGGGCGCCGAAGGTTCGGAAGAGACCCGCGCGGTCGCCGGCTGGGTGCTCGACCAGATCCTGGTCATGCTCCACCCGTTCATGCCCTTCATCACCGAAGAGCTGTGGTCGAAGATGGGACCGCGCGATTACGAGCTGATCGTCGCCAAGTGGCCGATGGCCGATGCCCGCGCGCTCGATCCCTCGGCTGCGCAGGAGATCGACTGGCTGATCCGTCTGGTCAGCGATATCCGTGCCGCCCGCACCGAGCTGAACGTACCGCCGGGTGCGATGATTGATGTGTGGACCTATGGCCGGTCCACTTACTCGTTGTTGGATCATGTGGCCGTTCTCAACCGCCTGGCACGTGTGAGTGGTTTTTCGAACGTCACCGCCCCGGAAGATGCGAAGGGCATTCAGGTCGTTGTCGATGACGCCACCTATTTCTTGCAGGTAGAAGGTGTCATTGACGTCGAAGCAGAGAGCGCGCGCCTCGCCAAGGCGATCGCCGCGGCCGAGAAGGAGCGCGATGGCCTCGCAGGTCGCCTGAACAACCCGAGCTTTGTCGAAAAGGCCAAGCCCGAGGCTGTCGAAAAGGCCCGTGCGGACCATGCCGAGAAGGCCGCCGAGGCCGAGCGGCTGGGAGCGGCGCTCAAGCGGCTGGGCTAGTAAATACCGTCATCCCGGCGAAAGCCGGGATCTCGTGCCGCAGGCGTTTCGCTCACGGTCGCAT
>JAEXLC010000233.1 GCA_023445495.1 Pseudomonadota bacterium
CGGCGGTGGCGGCGGCCCGGGCGGGCCCGGCGGCCGGGGCGGCCCTCCCGGCGGTGGCCCGGGTGGTGGCGGGCGCCCCAGGATGATGAAGCCGGTCAAGCGCGAGAAGCTCGACAAGGTCGTCACCGAGATGTTCAGGACCGCCGACAGGAATGGCGACGGGCTGGTCACCTTCGAGGAACTGAAGGCGGTGATCGAGGCGCGGCGCGACGCGCGGATCAAGGCGCGGTTCGAGCGGATCGACACCGATCACAACGGATCGCTGAGCGCAGCCGAGTTCTTCGCCTGGCAGCATGACATGGGATCGGTCGCCTCGGCAGAGCACCAGCCGGTCGCCGAGATCGGCGGGCCGGTCTCCGAGAGCATCCCGCCCAACCTGGACGAGGACGACATGGCGCTGCGCCGGCTGGTCGAGCCGCTGAACGCGATGGTGATCGTCAACGCCAACACCAATTACGACAATGGCATCTCGCTCGACGAACTGCTGGCCTATGAGCGCAAGAAGTTCGACGCGGCGGATGCCGATCATGACGGCGCGCTGACGATGGAAGAGCTGCGCGCGCTCGAGCCGCGCGACCGTGACGGCCCCGGCGGGCCGGGCGGCCCGGGCGGCTTTGGCGGCCCGATGGGCCGTCCTCCGCGCGGAGAAGAATGAGCCCGTCATGACGCAGACCAGGATGGAGCTGCTCGCGGGCGCGGCGCTGGCCGTGCTCGCCCCGGCGGCGCACGCCCAGACCCAGGCACCGCCCCGGCAGGACAATCCCGCCCCCAGGCAGGGCGAGGACGACATTGTCGTCACCGGCAAGGCGCCGCCGGGATCGGTGATCGGCGACATCCCGCCCGAGAACCGGCTCAGCCAGGCCGATATCGCAGCCTATGGCGTGGGCACGGTGAGCGAGTTGCTCGACGCGATCGCCGAGCAGACCGCCAGCGCGCAGGGCCGCGAGGACGAGGGCCCGGTGGTGCTGGTCAACGGCAAGCGCATCTCGGGCGTCAACGAAGTCTCGGATCTGCCGACGGAATCGATCGTCCGCGTCGACATCCTGCCCGAGGAAGTCGCGCTCAAATATGGCTATGACGCGCAGCGCAAGGTGGTGAACATCATCCTGCGCCGGCGCTTCGAAGGGCGCGTCGCCAACCTGGCCGGCGGGCTCGCGACCGAGGGCCAGGGCGAGAACCAGAGCGGCGATTTCACCTATACCCGCATCCGCGACAATGACCGGGTGAACATCGCCGCGCGGGCCAAGTCGACCGCCTCGCTGCTCGAGAGCGAGCGCGACCTGGTGCCGGCGACGGTCACCCCCGACGGCGACGACGACCGGGCGTATCGCACGCTCAAGCCGGCGACGCGCAGCTATGGGCTGAACGCCAATCTCGCCCACCAGCTGGGCACGAAGACCAACCTGTCGGTCAATCTGCGCGGGGATTATTCGAGCAGCGACGGGCTGAACGGCCTGCCGCTCGGCACCACGACCTTCCTCTCGGACGATCCCCTGCGCCAGGACAGCCGAACCACGACCGTAAGTGGCGGGGTGACGCTCAACCACGACCTCAGCAAGCGCTGGCGGCTGTCGGCGGTGGCGAGCTACAGCCATGCCGATACCCGGCGCGATACCGATCGTGCCGATGCCGGCCTGATCGGCACCGACCGGGCCAGTTCGCTGACCGATACCGGCAATGCCAGCCTGCTGCTCAACGGCAAGCTGCTCGCCTCGCCCGCCGGCGACATGGCGGTGAGCCTGAGATTGGGCGGCGATTTCAGCGCGCTGAGTACCCGCAGCACGCTGGGCGGCATGGCGACGTCGGGCGACAGCAGCCGAACCAATGGCGGTGGGCAGATCAGCCTCGACCTGCCGCTGGCGAGCCGCGCCAGGGGTGTGCTGCCGTTTCTCGGCAAGCTGACGGCGAACCTCAATGGCGGTGTCACGCAGGTCTCCGACTATGGGACGCTCGGCACCTTCGGCTATGGGCTCAACTGGACCCCGGTGACCGGGCTGAGCCTGATAGCGGCGGTGAACGAGGACCGGGTGGCCCCGACCCTCGCCCAGCGCGGCGATGCGGTGGTGATCACCGACAATGTCCGTGCCTATGACTATGCCACGGGCCAGACGGTGACGGTCAGCCGGATCTCGGGCGGCAACCCGCTGCTCAAGGCCGATGACCGGCACGTGGTCAAGCTTGGGCTGACCGCCAAGCCCTGGACCAAGCTCAACCTGAGCTTCACCGCCAACTACAACAACAGCCGCACCGAGAATGCGATCATCAGCATCGCCGACGGCTCGGCGGCGCTGGAAGAGGCATTTCCCGAGCATTTCGAACGGGATGCCGCCGGCCAACTGACCAGCATCGACACCCGCGCAGTCAACATCGCCCGCGAGGACCGCGAGCAGCTGCGCTGGGGCATCAACTTCACCCAGGTGCTGCGCGCACCGAAGCGACCGACGCCTCCTCCGGGCTTCCGGCCGCCCTGGATGCGCGACCGGCCCGAGGGCGGACGGCCGAACGGGGAAACCCGCTACCACCGT
>JAEXLC010000250.1 GCA_023445495.1 Pseudomonadota bacterium
CCCTCTCCCAACGGGAGAGGGAGTTGTTGAGCGACGCACCGCCCCCTATAGGCCCACCCATGGAGCGGCTTGACGGCGGCTCGGCAGTCCCGCCCCGCTATCGGGGTGCGATCGTCGCGCTCGGCAATTTCGACGGATTTCACCTGGGGCATCAGGCGGTGGTGGGCCATGCGGTGGCGCGTGCGCGCGCCGAAGGCCGGCCGGCGATCGTCGGGACCTTCGATCCGCACCCGCAGCGCTATTTCCGCCCCGACAGCCCCTGGTTCCGGCTGACCACGATGGACCAGCGCCAGCGCCTGCTCGCCGAAGCCGGCGTCGATGCGATGCTGGTCTTCCCGTTCAACGCCGAGCTTGCGGCGCTGAGCGCGCGCGGCTTTGCCGAGGAGCGGCTGGTCGCGATGATCGGCGCCGGCGGCGTGGTCACTGGCGGCGACTTCACCTTCGGCAAGGGGCGCGAGGGCGATGTCTCGACTCTCGCCGCGCTCGGCGCCGAACTCGGCTTCTCGGCCGAGACGGTGGCGCCGGTGCAGCTGGGCGGCGAGACCGTCTCGTCGAGCCGCATCCGCGACCATCTCCGCGAAGGCCGCCCGGCCGAGGCGGCGCGGCTGCTCACCCGCCCCTTCGCGATCGAAGGCGTGGTCCAGCATGGCGACCAGGTCGGCCGCACGCTCGGCTTCCCGACCGCCAACCTCAGCCTCGCCAACTATCTGCGCCCGGCCTATGGCATCTATGCGGTGCGCGGTCGGCTGCCCGACGGGCGCGTGGTCGGCGGCGTCGCCAGCCTGGGCATCCGGCCGACCTTCGAGCCGCCGGTCGAGCTGCTCGAGCCCTATTTCTTCGACTTCTCGGGCGACCTCTACGGCCAGACCATCGAGGTCCAGCTGATCGACTATCTCCGCCCCGAGGCGAAGTTCGATTCGCTCGATGCCCTCAAGGCGCAGATCGACGCCGATGCGGCAAAGGCGCGGGAACTGCTCGGCTAGCGCGAATCGCGGGTGCCGAGCTGGTGCAGCCGGATCAGCCGGAAGCGCACCCGGTGCCATTTGCTGAGGTCGTCCCAGCGCGATTCGTCGGTGGCCGCCGCGATCTCGGTATCGATCCGCGCCAGCCCCTCCGCCTCGGGGAGCAGCAGATAATGCCCGGCCAGCTCGGCAATCTCGTCACCGCCTCCGGGCCCGGCGATGCTCTGGACCGGAATGTTCATGCAAAGGGGACTCGCGAAGCCCGGCGGGGTTCCCCAAATTGGTGGTTAAGCGCACGCGCAACATCTGCTTTGCATGGAGCGCGGCTTCCTCTAATTCCCGCGCACTCATGACCGAAGCAAAAGACACCCAAAGCGCTGACTGGCGCGACACCGTCTTCCTCCCGAAGACCGAGTTCCCCATGAAGGCCGGCCTGGCCCAGAAGGAGCCGGCTATTCTCGCGCATTGGGAAAAGATCGGGCTGTACGACAAGCTGCGCACGCAGCGTGCCGGCCGCACCCGCTTCATCCTGCACGACGGCCCGCCCTATGCGAATGGCGACATTCACATGGGCCATGCGATGAACAAGGTCCTCAAGGACATCATCGTCCGCTCGCAGAGCCTGATGGGCAAGGACGCGCCCTATATCCCGGGCTGGGACTGCCACGGCCTGCCGATCGAGTGGAAGGTCGAAGAGGCGTACCGCGCCAAGAAGCTCAACAAGGACGAAGTCGATCCCGTCGCCTTCCGCGCCGAATGCCGCGCCTATGCCGAGAAATGGGTCGGCGTGCAGCGCGGTCAGTTCGAGCGGCTGGGCGTGATGGGCGACTGGTCCAACCCGTATTTGACGATGAACTTCGAGAGCGAGGCGATCATCGCCGGCGAGCTGCTCAAGTTCGCCGAGAGCGGCCAGCTCTATCGCGGCGCCAAGCCGGTGATGTGGTCGCCGGTCGAGAAGACCGCGCTGGCCGAGGCCGAAGTTGAGTATGAGGACATCACCTCGACGCAGATCGATGTGGCGTTCGAGATCGTCGAGGCACCCAACGCGCCCGAGCTGGTCGGCGCGCATGCGGTGATCTGGACGACCACGCCGTGGACGATACCGGTGAACCAGGCTTTGGCTTATGGGCCGGAGATTGAATACGTCCACGTCAAGTTTCATCCCGCCACTGCCGGATGGGGATCTACGGACCCTATTATCGCGGCTTTGGACTTGGCTAACGAGCGGCTGCGGGGGGATTTCGATGCCATTGTGGCAGCGCCTCTCGTTGAGGCTGTCGCGGAGCGTATCGGCCAGTATTTAACGGCGCTCGCTAAGCAAGCTGGGCACGAGGCGACCGTCAGTGTCGGGGCTCACGAACAGCGGCGTTTCCGAGGTTCCGACCTTGCAGGCGCCGTCGCCCGGCACCCGATGCACAAGCTCGGAGGCTTCTTCGCCAAGCCGCGCCCGCTGCTCGCCGGCGACTTCGTCACCACCGATGCCGGTACCGGCCTTGTCCATATGGCGCCCGATCACGGCGAGGACGACTTCCTGCTCTGCAAGGCCAATGGCATCGATCCGGTGTTCGCGGTCGATGCGGCGGGCATGTACCGTCCGGACTGGCTGTGGCTCGGCGGCCAGGGATCGGTGATCAACAAGAAGTTCACCGCGTCGGACGGCCCGATCTGCACCGACCTGCGCGAAGCGGGCGCGCTGCTTGCCGCCTCGGACGACTTCACCCACAGCTATCCGCATAGCTGGCGCTCCAAGGCCAAGGTGATCTTCCGCTGCACCCCGCAATGGTTCATCCCGATGGACCGCCCGAGCGGCGCGACCCACGACACGAGCTGGGACGACGAATCGCGCGAGGCAACCGCCTCGAACGGCGCGACGCTGCGCGGCATCGCACTCGATGCGATCGAGAATACCCGCTGGGTGCCGGAAAAGGCACAGAACCGCATCCGCGCGATGGTCGAGGGGCGCCCGGACTGGGTGATCAGCCGCCAGCGCGCCTGGGGCGTGCCGATCGCGCTCTATGTCCACCGCCAGACCGGCGAGTATCTCCGCGATCCGGAGGTCAACGCCCGCATCCTCAATGCCTTCGAGACCGGTGGCGCGGATGCCTGGTTCCAGGCCGATCACCAGCAGCTGCTCGGCGAGAAGTACGACCTCGCGCACTATGAGGTGATCACCGACATTCTCGACGTCTGGTTCGATTCGGGCTCGACCCACAGCTTCGTGATCGAGGCGCGCTACGGCGTGGGCACGCGCGCGAACCTGTATCTCGAGGGTTCGGACCAGCATCGCGGCTGGTTCCAGTCGTCGCTGCTCGAGTCTTCGGGCACGCGCGGCCGCGCGCCCTATGACGCGGTGCTGACGCACGGCTTCGCGCTCGACGGCAACGGGCGGAAGATGTCCAAGTCGCTCGGCAATGTCGTCGATCCGCTCAAGATCATCGGCGAAAGCGGCGCGGACATCCTGCGCCTCTGGGTCGCGCAGACCGATTATTTCGAGGACGTCCGCATCGGCAAGGAAGTGCTGGCGGGCACCGGCGATGCGTATCGCAAGATCCGCAACACCTTCCGCTACCTGCTCGGCGCGCTCGACGGGTTCAGCGAGGCGGAGCGCCTGCCCGTGGCCGAGATGCCCGAGCTGGAACGCTACATCCTCGCCAAGCTGGCCGAGCTCGACAAGGAGCTGCGGTCGGCGGCGGACGGCTTCGAGTTCAACCGCTACAGCCGCGCGCTGACGGATTTCATGAACGAGGACCTGTCGGCCTTCTTCTTCGATATCCGCAAGGACTGCCTCTATTGCGAGGCGGAAAGCTCGGCCAAGCGCCGCGCCTATCGCACCGTGCTCGATGTGCTGTTCCACGCTTTGGTCCGCTATGCGGCGCCGGTGCTGGCCTTCACCGCCGAGGAAGTGTGGCAGGCGCGCTTCCCGAGCGAGGACGAATCGGTCCACATGCTCGAATGGCCGGTGCTGCCGGAAGGCGCTTCGGTCGAGAGCGACTGGAGTGCGATCCGCCAGCTCCGCCAGCAGGTGACCGAGGCGATCGAGCCCTATCGCCGCGAGAAGCAGGTGCGCTCCAGCCTCGAGGCCGAAGTGACCGTGCCGGTGCTGCCGGCGTCGGAAGCCGATCTCACCGAGCTGTTCATCGTCTCGAAGGTGAGCAAAGGTGACGCGGTCACGGTCGTGCCCACCCAGCGCCATAAATGCGGCCGCTGTTGGCGGCATCTCCCGGAAGTTGCGCAGGACGGCGCCTTGTGCGACCGCTGTGCCGGGGTGGTGGAATGAACGTGACTCGTGGAATCGGCTTTGCCGTCGCAGCCTTGATCCTGGTCGTCGACCAGGTGACGAAGCTGCTCGTCGTGCGGGCGCTCGGTGTCGATCTCAAGTTCGTCCAGACGCTCATTTCCCAGAAGCTGGGACTCGACGGGCTCAACCATGTCCAGGAAGTGCTGCCGATCTTCGATCTGCGCTTCGTGCCCAATATCGGCGTCTCGCTCGGCCTGCTGAACGCGAACAGCGATGCGGCGCGCTGGATGCTGGTGCTGCTCACCGGCGCGATCGCCGCGGGCGTGCTGTGGTGGATGTTCCGCGAGAAGAAGCTGCCCGATATCTGCGCGCTCGGCATGGTGCTGGGCGGCGCGCTGGGCAATATTTCGGATCGTGCGCGCCTCGGCTTCGTCGTCGATTTCGCCGACCTGCATTTCGGGACATGGCGCCCGTTTTTGGTCTTCAACGTCGCCGATGCGGCGATTACCATCGGCGTGCTGATCCTGTTGATCCGCGCGCTCCTCGTGCGCGATAAGGCCGCAGGCGAGAGCCCGGCCGCTGTGGAGAATGAAGTCAATGCGTAAGACCGTTACCATCGTGAGCGCGATCGCGCTCGCGGCCTCGCTCTCCGCTTGCGGCAAGAAGGGTTATGACCGGGCGCGTCCGGACGAGTTCGCCGTCGCCCGCCAGGCGCCGCTGGTGATCCCGCCCGACTTCGCGCTGGTGCCGCCGCAGCCGGGCGCCCCGCGCCCGCAGGAAGGCAATCCGGCAAACCAGGCGCTCGACGCGATGTTCGGCGGCTCGGCCGCGCGCAGCCCGGGCGAGCAGGCGATCATGGACCAGTCGGGCAGCACCGGCGCCGATGTCGGCGCGCGCTCGACCGCCGGCAGCCCGAGCACCAGCGTCGTCGACAAGGGCACCACCACCCGCGACATCGTCGCGGCGCCGGAAGGCGACGGCAAGGACGCCAAGGCCAGCACGCCCCAATAAGCGGCTGCTACCAGTTCAAGCGCACGGAACAAGAAAGGCCCGCCGGCCTGCCCCCGAAGGCCCGGCGTTTACAAT
>JAEXLC010000270.1 GCA_023445495.1 Pseudomonadota bacterium
CCGGTGGGGACTCCACCGGTTGCCGTCGCCTTGCTGGAAATATTTCCGGCTTATTGCGCGGGGATATCGAGCAGTTCGATCTTGAACAGCAGAGTCGCGCCGCCGGGGATCGGCCCCTTGCCCTTGAAGCCATAGCCAAGATTGGCGGGGATCGCGATTTCGAAGGTGTCGCCCACGCCCATCAGCGGCACGGCGACCTGCCACCCCTTGATCAGCATGCCGAGCGGAAAGGTTGCCGGCTCGCCGCGGTCATAGGAGCTGTCGAACTTCTCGCCGTCGATGAAGGTGCCGGCATAGTGGAGCGTCACCGTGTCGGCGACGGTCGGGTGCTTGCCCGATCCATCGCCCTTGATCCGGCGCCAGCGCAGCCCTTCGGCCGTGCTGTGCCAGCCATCGGCGCCGTTGAGCTTGGCAAGCGCAAGCATCTGCTGGCTCTGCCAGGCCATGTCCTGCGAACGATCGGGCGCGGGCGCATCCTGCGCGGCGAGCAGGGCGAGAGCGGCGAGAAACGACATGGTGTTTCCTTAGTTGGAGAGGGCGCGGCCGGCGACGGCGTCGAGCTTGCGCAGCAGATGCGGATCGCGAACATTGGCCGCGGTGATCAATGCATAATCGAGGCAGGTGTCGATCGGCGTCGCCGGGCGCTCCTCGGGCAGGTTTCGCAGCAGGTGCATCACCATCTTGCGCGCCTTGTCGGCATTGGTGCCGAGCTGGGCGATCACCGTGGCGACATCGACCGCTTCCTCGCCTTCGCGCCAGCAATCATAATCGGTCACCATCCCGACCAGCGCGTAGGGCAGCTCCGCCTCGCGGGCGAGCTTGGCCTCGGGCATGCCGGTCATGCCGATGATGTCGCAGCCCCAGCTGCGATAGAGGTGGCTCTCCGCGCGCGTGGAGAATTGCGGGCCTTCCATCGCCAGATAGGTGCCGCCGACATGGGTGGTCGCGCCCGCCGCCTTCGCTGCGTCCGCCGCCAGCGCCGAGAGGCGCGGGCAGACCGGATCGGCCATCGAGACATGCGCGACCATGCCTTCGCCGAAGAAGCTCGAGGGCCGGCCCTTGGTCCGGTCGATGAACTGGTCGGCAATGGTGAAGGTGCCCGGCGCGCGCTCTTCCTGCAGCGAGCCGACCGAAGAGACGGCAAGCACATCGGTCACGCCGAGGCGCTTCAGCACATCGATATTGGCACGGACATTAAGGTCCGACGGCGAGATGCGGTGCCCACGGCCATGCCGCGGCAGGAAAACCACACGGACATGCCCCACCCAGCCGACAAAACAGTCATCCGAAGGCTTGCCCCAGGGGCTTTCGGTCGAGATCCATTCGCCATCCTCGATGCCATCGACATCGTAGAGACCCGATCCGCCGATGATCCCGATCGTCCAGCCACCCATCACTTACCCCTTTGCTGCGTTGCGGCGTGCATAGGCGAAATAGACGACCAGACCCAAGAGGTTCCAGCAGCCGAACCAGATCTGCGTCTTGGTCGGCAGGCTGGCGAACAGATAGAGGCAGCCCAGGATCGCTCCCAGCCCCACCACCCAGGGCAGCGGCGTACGGAACGGGCGCACCATGTCAGGCGCGCGGCGGCGCATGACGAGCAGGCACAGGCCGACCGCGGCGAAGGCGGTGAGCGTGCCGGCATTGGCCAGCGCGGCGATCTCGTCGATCGGCAGGAAGGCGGCGAACACGCTCACCACGCAGGCCGTGAAGATCGTGATCCGCACCGGCGATCCGCGCCGCGAGACCTTGGCCAGGCTCTTGGGCAGCATGCCGTCGCGCGCCATCACGAAGAAGATGCGGCTCTGGCCGAACAGGAAGCCCAGGATCACCGTGGGCAGCGCGATGATCGCGCTCAGCGCCAGGAACTTGGCGACGCCGGGCTGGCCGATCTCGCGCAGGATCAACGCCAGCGGCTCGGGGCTGTCGGCGAAACGGGTATAGGAAAGCGCGCCGACGGCAGCGAGCGCGACGACCATGTAGATGATGACGCAGACCACCATCGAGCCGACGATGCCGATGGCAAGGTCGCGCCCGGGGTTCTTGGCCTCCTCCGCTGCAGTGGAAATCGCATCGAAGCCGTAGAACGCGAAGAAGATGATCGCGGCGGCCGCCATCACCCCGCGCTCCACGCCGCCCTCGCTCACATGCTTGGCGAAGCCGAACGGCGCGAAGGGCTCGAAATTGGCGGCGTTGAAATAGGGCAGCGCGACCGCGACGAACACCGCGAGCGCAATCAGCTTCACCACCACCAGGAAGGCGTTGATCGTCGCGCTCTCGCGCGTACCAAGGATCAGCAGGCCGGAGACCAGCCAGACGACGAACAGCGCCGGCACGTTGACGCCCCAATGCGCCACCTGCCAGCCCAGCATCTGCGGGCCATGGGTCAGCTCGGCAGGCACGCCCAGCCCGGTGAGGAACGGCGTGGCATAGCCCGACCAGCCCACTGCGACGGTGGCCACCACCAAGGTATATTCGGCAAGCAGGCTCCACCCGACCACCCAGGCGACGATCTCGCCGAGCGAGGCATAGCTATAGGTATAGGCGCTGCCCGAGGCCGGGATCATCGTCGCCAGTTCGGCATAGGCGAGCGCGGCGCAGGCGCAGATCGCGCCCGCCACGACGAAGGACAGGATCACCGCCGGCCCGGCACGGTCCGCGCCCACGCCGATCAGGGTAAGGATGCCGGTGCCGACGATCGCGCCGACGCCGAGCGCGACAAGATGCGGCCAGGAAAGGGTGCGGGCGAGCCGATGCTCGGGCGGACGATCCTCCTCCGCGACGATCTGCTTCAACCGGAACAGGCTTGCCATTTCTTATCCCCTCTCGCTTCCGGAAGATGGTGTAGCGCCGCGTGGCGGTCACGCAACTTTGTTTCGTTCACCGCCGGTGCAGCCGCGACGCGCAATCGTCGCCCATCCAATCCGCGTGGAGAAAGCCGATGCTGCTGCTTACTGCCCTCGCGCTAAGCCTTGCCGTTCCCCAGGAAGCCCCCGCCAATCCGCAGATCGATTATGCCGGCTTCGCCACGCTCACCCGCGATGTCCGCACATTGCGCGCGAAGCGACTGCTTCCCTTTGCGCGCTTCCAGGCGATGGCCGCGACAAAGGACGCGCTGGTGCTGGATGCGCGCTCGAAAGATGCCTTTGCCCGCGGCCATATCGCCGGCGCGGTGAACCTGCCGCTCACCGATTTCACCGCGGAATCGCTGGCCGCGGTGATCGGCGCGAACCGCGATCGGCCGATCCTGATCTACTGCAACAACAATTTCTCGAACCATCGCCCGCCCGTGCCGCTAAAATCGGCGCCGCTCGCGCTCAACATCCAGACCTTCATCAATCTGGTCGGCTATGGATATGGCAATGTCTGGGAATTGCGCGACGTCGTCGATTTCGACGATCCGAAAGTCGGCTGGGTAAGCGCCGCCTAGCTTGCCGGCGGCGCCTTGCGCGGCAGCGGAGCGAGCTGGTCGACCAGCACCCGCCACCCATTGGGAGCGTGACGCCAGACGCGAACATAATGGCCGATCAGTAGACCGTCGGTGCCGGATATCTCGCCATAGCTATAGGCGAGGTCCCCCGCGGCGGATTGGCCGCCGCCGAGCCGCTTGCCGATCGTCCTGGTGCCGCGCCCTGCAAGCGCCACGCCCGCATCGCCAATGGCAGCCGCGCCGCCTGGTCGAAGCACAAGCCCATCCACGGCAAGAAAGCCGGCCAGCGCCGTCGCATTCGCGTCCAGACGCTGCTCGACCGCGCCAGGCCCGGCCTCCGCCCCTGCCTTGCCCGGGCCGCCAATCCTGACGACCTGCCCCGGCATCGGCACTTCACCCTTGGCGAAGGGCGCTATTCCGGAATCGATCAGCCAGCGCCAGGTTCCATCCGCGCCCCGGCGCCAGATCGTGAAATACTGGCCGTGCGAGACCCGATCGCCCTGGCGCATGACATAGGGGCCGGTGGTGAAGCCAAGATCGCCCGATCCCGCGACTGCTGCCATTTCCGGCTGCCACTCCAGCTTCGTTCCCGGTGCATCCACTTGCCGGGCGAGCTCGGGCGCGGCCGGGCGCGGCGCGGGCGAGATCAGCAGGGCATCCCGCGCGGCATGCGCCCGGAAAGCCGGGCTGATCCCAAGCGCCGCGGCGTCGGCGGCAAAGCGGCGTTCGGCGGCAACCAGCGTGTCGAAATCCTCATCAACGGCCTTTGCCGCCATCGACAGAAGGGCTGCGGCGGCCAGTGCAAATATCTTCAGCTTCACCATAGATGCTCCACGACGACGCGCGCCCATCCGGCATCCGCTACACGCACCACATGGCCGCGCATGCCCGGTGCGATCGGGGTCGCCGCGCCTGCGACCGGGACCATCCCCTAGAGCTTGAGCGCCGCCTCGACGCCGGCCTGATAGTTCGGACCAACCTGCAATACCGCGCCGTCGGACAGCACGACCCGCAGCGCGCCCTTGCCGGGACGCTCGACGCCCACCACCGCGCCGATCCGAACGATGTGCGAGCGATGGATGCGCAGCATCAGCGCGGGATCGAGCCGCTTCTCGATATCGTTCATCCGCGCGCGCAGGATATGGCTCTTGAGCGCGGTGTTGAGCAGCACATAGTCGCGCGCCGCCTCGATCCAGTCGATCGTGGTCACCGGCACCAGCACCGCCCCCTGGCGCCCCGGCACCCAGATGCCCTGGTCATAGGGAACTTCCGGTACCGGTACAGGCGGCGCGTCGATGCGCATCGCCTCGAGCTCGGCCACCCGCCCTTCGGCATCGCGCAACGCGCGCCGGCGGCGGGCACGCTCGACACCAAGGCGAAGTCGATCGAACGCGACCGGCTTGAGCAGATAATCCGCAGCCTCGACCTCGAAAGCGTCGGCAGCGAAGCGCTCGAACGCGGTCACGAAAATGATCTCGGGCCGGTGTTCGCCGGGGCGCAGCGAACGGGCGATTTCCATGCCGCTGCGGCCGGGCATCTGGATGTCGAGGATCACCAGGTCCGGCCGAAGCGCGCGGATCTGCGCCACCGCCTCGATGCCGTCGCTCGCCGTGCCCGCCACCTCGACATCCGAGATCGCATCGAAGCCGACCTTCAGCCGGTCCAGCGCCAGCGGCTCGTCATCGACCAGAAGTACCCGCATCACTCCGCCGCCTCCGCGCGTTGCGCCCGGTGCAGCGGCAGCGTGATCAGCGCGATGAAGCCGTGCTCGCGAGCCGTGGCCATCAGTTCGGCCTCGTTGCCGTAAAACGCCTCGAGCCGGCGGCGCACATTCGCAAGGCCCAGGCCGGTGCCGCCCCTGGGCAACCCGCCAAATGCCTGGCCGCCATCGTCCTCGACGCAGAGCAGGAGCGATTCCTCGCGCGTCGCCGTGGCGCGCACGACGATCCGCACGGTGCGCCGCGAGGGCGCAACCGCATATTTCACTGCATTCTCGATCAGCGGCTGGAGGATGAAGCTCGGCACCAGGGCATCGAGCAGCTCGACCGGGCAGATGAACTCCGCCTCGAGCCGGTCGCGAAAGCGCACGGCCTCGATATCCAGATAGGACTGGATCGTCGCGAACTCCTCGTCGAGCGGCACCTCGCGTTGCGGATCGGCCTCGAGGCTCGCGCGCAGGAAGTCGGACAGCTTGCCGATCATCCCCTCCGCCTCGTCATTGCGACCGGTGACGATCAGCGACGAGACCGCGTTCAGCGTGTTGAACAGGAAATGGGGATTGAGCTGGAAGCGGAGCGCCGCGAGTTGGGCCTGTTGCGCGGCACTTTGCGCGGCGGCGAGCTGGCGCTCGCGCTCCTGCGCAACCATGCTGCTGAACACCAGGCCCAGACCCGATGCGTAGAGACCATAGACCAGCACGAACGGCATCAGCCCGAAGACGAACTGCCGCCAGAGCGGTGCCGTCCTGATCCCGGCTTCCACCCGCGCCTCGTTGATGAAGATCGCGTCGAGCCAGCCATGGGCAAGCGCCAGCGCCAATGTGAACAGCGCCGCCGCGAGGATCGGCGGGCGATGATCCCAGCGCTCGACCCGCATCAGCGCAGCGGCGATCAGCGCGGAAAAGACGATGCCGACGATGAAGGTCTTGAGGAGCAGCAGCGCCAGGCCAAGCGACATGGGATCGCCGGCGGCGAAGCCCGGCATCGACCAGAGCACCAGCGCTCCGGTCCACAATGCCAACGCCAGAAGCGTGGCCGCGCGCACGTCGCGCCTGCGCAGCAGACCCGTCATATCTTTCAGCCCCATCCGGGCTTCTTACCATGAACCGCGCAGCGCGGCGTCCGGTTTCGTCGCCGTCAGGTCCGCCCCGGTCGCAAAGACCCGCGGATCAGCCGCCGCAGTTCGTCAGCTTGGCCGCATCGGCATTGTTGCTGACCGATCCGCCCTGCTTCACTTCGAACAGTTGCGGCCAGTGCTTGCCGGTGACCATCACCCGCTTTCCGGCCGCATCATAGGCAATCCCGTTGGGCACGACGTCAGGGTCGCTGGTCTTGGGCCCGAGCGCGCTGACGTCGAGGAAGCTCGTCACCTTGCCGCTGGTCGGATCGATCCGCGCGACCAGGTTGGTCTGCCAGATATTGGCCCAGATCTCGCCGTCGATCCATTCGAGCTCGTTGAGCTGCTGGACGGGACAGCCATTGGCGGTGACCTTGAGCGTGGAGACCGGCTGCATCGTCTTGGGATCGAGGAAACGCAGCTCGTCGCTGCCGTTCGACATGATGATGTTCTTGCCGTTCTGCGTCATGCCCCAGCCCTCGCCCTGATAGGAGAAGGTGTCGCCGAGCGTCATGTCCTTGAGATTATAGGTGAAGCCGGTCTGGTCCTTCCAGGTCAGCTGATAGAGCTTGTCGCCAAACGCGACGATGCCCTCGCCAAAATAGGGGGAAGGCAGATCGACCTGTTGCAGCACCTTGCCGGTCGCCGGATCCACCTTGCGGATGAACGACGTTCCCGCCTCGCCCGTGCTTTCGTAGAGCATGCCGTCCTTGAAGAAGAGGCCCTCGGTGAACGCTGTCGGATCGTGCGGATGGGTGGCGACGATCATCGCCGTATAGACCGGCACCCCGCTCGCGCGCAGGAGGAAGAACCATGCGCCGGCCGCGATCACGGCCAGGGCGACAATTGCGAGGATAATGCGCTTCATCGTGGCGGAGAAAGCCGCGTGCGGCCGCCGCTGTCAAACCCCTTAGCGGGTCGTCCGCCGCAAAAGCGGCGTCGCGGGCCCTTAAAACGCAAAAACCCGCCGCGGCTGTTGCCGGGGCGGGGCGCTGTTTGTGTTGGTTGCGGGAGTAGGATTTGAACCTACGACCTTCAGGTTATGA
>JAEXLC010000321.1 GCA_023445495.1 Pseudomonadota bacterium
CCCTCCCCCAGACAAGCTGGGGGAGGAATTAGGTGCCCCGCTCGTCACCTCGGTCCGCAATGGCAGCCGGATCGAGATCGCGGCCGCCTGCCCCGCCGCCCAGGCGCTGGGGCTGCGGCCCGGCATGGCGGTGACCCAGGCCCGCGCGCAGGTGCCGGGACTCGATATCCGTCCGGCCGACCCCGAGGGCGATCTCGCGTCGCTCAAGCGCCTTGCGGTCCTCGCGGCGCGGCGCTGGTCGCCCTGTGTCGCGCTGTCGGGCGAGGACGGGCTGTTCCTCGACCTCTCCGGCACTGCGCATCTGTTCGGCGGCGAGGCGAAGATGGCGCGGCGCATCGTCCGCCTGCTCGCCCGTGCCGGCTTCACCGCGCGGATCGCGATCGCCGACACGCCGGGCGCGGCCTGGGCATTGGCAAGATACCGTCATCCCGGCGAAAGCCGGGATCTCGTGCCGCAAGCTGTTCGCGCCATCGCGCGAGACCCCGGCTTTCGCCGGGGTGACGGGCTTATTTGCCCGCCGGGCGCGCAGGCGCGCGCGCTCGCCGGGCTGCCCACCCCGGCGCTGCGCATCGACGAAGCGGCGGTCGAACTGCTCAAGCGGCTGGGGATCGACCGGATCGGCCAGCTTTCCGTCCTGCCCCGCGCCCCGCTCACCCGTCGATTCGGCACGCCTACGGTGCTGCGGCTCGACCAGGCGCTGGGCCGGATCGCCGAACCGCTCGATCCGGTGATCCCGCCCGAAGCCATCGCCGTGCAGCAGCGCTTCGCCGAGCCGATCGCCAGCGCCGAGGCGATCGAGCATTGGCTGGGCACCCTCACCCCCCGACTCGCCGACGCGCTGGAGACCGAAGGGCTGGGCGTGCAGGCGCTCGAATGCATCGCCGACCGGATCGACGGGGTGCCCCAGCGCATCCGCATCGGCCTGGCCCGGCCCAATCGCGACCCCGCGCACCTGCTCCGCCTGCTCAAGCGGCGGATCGAGGATGTCGAGCCGGGCTACGGGATCGATGCGATCACGCTCCATGTCCGCCGCGCCGCGCCGCTCGGGCCCGAGCCGGTGGTCGAACGGCTCGACGAGGAAGCCGCGCCCGACATCGCGACGCTGGTCGACACGCTGGCGACGCGGATCGGGCAGGATGCGATGTGGCGGATGCGCGCCGTGGAAAGCGACATGCCCGAGCGTTCGCTGGCCCGTGCACCAGTGCTCGATCCGCCGGTGCGCGGCCATGAGCGTCCGAAGATCGACGATGTCCGCCAGCTCGATCGCAGCGCCGCGCTCCATCCCTGGCACTCGGCCTGGCCCAAGCCGGCGCGGCTGCTGCGGCGACCCGAGCGGCTCGACCATGTCATCGCCGAGCTGCCCGATCAGCCGCCCCGCCGCTTCACCTGGCGCGGCACTGCCCATAAGGTCATTCGCGCCGACGGGCCCGAACGGGTGCAGGGCGAATGGTGGAAGCGCGATGCCGAGCGGCTGAGCGTGCGCGACTATTTCCGCGTCGAGGACGAAGCCGGCCGCCGCTACTGGCTGTTCCGCGCCGGCGACGGCGAGCGCGCGGCGACCGGCGACCTCAGCTGGTATCTCCACGGGGTGTTCGGATGACCTATGCCGAGCTCCAGGTGACGACGCATTATTCGTTCCTGCGCGGCGCGTCCTCGCCCGAGGACCTGTTCCGCCAGGCCGCGCTGCTCGGCCTGCCCGCACTGGGGATCGTCGACCGCAATTCGGTCGGCGGCGTGGTGCGCGCGCTGGTCGCCGCCGAGCAGTTCAGCCAGCTGGGCGTGCCGATCAGGATGATCGCCGGGTGCCGGCTCGACCTGGTCGATGGCAGCTCGGTGCTGGTCTGGCCCGAGGACCGGGCGGCGTGGAGCCGGCTCACGCGGCTGCTCACCCTCGGCAAGGCGCGCGCCGATGCGCAGAAGGGCGAGAAGGGCCGGTGCTTCCTCCATTGGGACGACCTCGCGGGCGCGGCCGAGGGGCTGGTCGGCGCGCTGGTGCCGGGGCTCGCCGATAGCGGCGATCCGCAGGCAATGCGCTGGATGGCGGATATCTTCGGGGACCGTGGCCATCTCTGCCTTACCCAGCATCGCCGGCCGGGCGACGCGATGCGGCTGCACGAACTGAACCTTGCCGCCGGCCATTTCGGGCTCACCCCGCTCGCGACCGGCGATGTGCTCTACGACACGCCCGACCGGCGGATGCTGCAGGACGTGGTCACCGCGATCCGCGAGAAATGCACGATCGACGAACTGGGCTTCCGCCGCGAGCGCAGCGCCGACCGGCACCTGAAGTCGCCCGAGGAAATGGCCCGGCGCTTCCGCGACTATCCGCAAGCCCTGGCGGCTTCCGAGGCCATCGCCGAGCGCTGCAAATTCTCCCTGCGCGACCTGAAGCATCAATATCCCGAGGAAGAAGTCATCCATGGCCGCAACGCGCAGGAAGCGTTGGCCGCACTTGCCTGGAACGGCCTGAAGCAACGCTTCGCCGGGAAGCCGAGCCAGGCGCATCAGGACCTGCTCAAGCATGAGCTCGGTCTCGTCGCGCGGATGGAGTACGCGCCCTATTTCCTGACGGTCAATTCGATCGTCCAGTTCGCGCTGAGCCAGCAGATCCTCTGCCAGGGGCGCGGCAGCGCCGCCAATTCGGTGATCTGCTTCGCGCTCGGCATCACTTCGATCGATCCGATCAAGCACCAGCTGCTGTTCGAGCGCTTCATCTCGACCGAGCGCAAGGAGCCGCCCGATATCGACGTCGATTTCGAGCATGAGCGGCGCGAGGAAGTGATCCAGTGGATCTATGACAGCTATGGCCGCGACCATGCCGCGCTGACCGCCGTGGTCAGCCGATTTCGCTCGCGCGGCGCGCTGCGCGAAGTCGGCAAGGCAATGGGATTGCCGGAGGACCTGACCGCGGCGCTGTCGAGCCAGGTCTGGGGCTGGTCGAACGAAGTCGATGACAAGCATGCCGATGCGCTCAACCTCGATCGCAGCGATCCCCGGCTGGCGCTGACGCTGGAGCTGGCCCGCCAGCTGATCGGCACCCCGCGCCACCTTTCCCAGCACCCCGGCGGCTTCGTGCTGACCCGCGACAAGCTGCACGACCTGATCCCGGTCGAGCCCGCCGCGATGGTGAATCGTCGCGTGGTCGAATGGGAGAAGCTCGACATCGAAGAGCTCAACTTCATGAAGGTGGATATTCTCGGTCTCGGCATGCTCGGCTGCATGCGGCGCAGCTTTGACCTGCTTAGCGCGCACAAGCAGACCCAGCTGACGCTGGCTTCGCCGCTGATGCAGGAAGAGGACCCGCTGACCTTCGACATGATCCAGCAGGCCGATACGCTGGGCGTGTTCCAGATCGAGAGCCGCGCGCAGATGTCGATGCTGCCGCGGATGAAGCCGGTCTGCTTCTACGACATCGCGATCCAGGTCGCGATCGTCCGACCCGGGCCGATCCAGGGCAACATGGTACATCCTTATCTGAAGCGCCGGCAGAACCCGAAGCTGGTCGAGTATCCCTCGCCGGCGTTGGAGGACGTGCTCAAGAAGACCTTGGGCGTGCCGCTGTTCCAGGAACAGGCAATGCAAGTGGCCATGGTCGGCGCCGGCTTCACGGCAAGCGAGGCGGACCGGCTGCGCCGCGCCATGGCGACCTTCAAGTCGAGCGGCGATATCGGCGAGTTCGGCCCCAGGCTGATCTCCGGCATGCTCGCGCGCGGCATCAGCCAGGATTTCGCCGAGCGCATGGTCGAGCAGATCAAGGGCTTCAGCAATTACGGCTTCCCCGAGAGCCATGCCGCCAGCTTCGCCAAGATCGCCTATGCCTCCAGCTGGATGAAATGCCATCATCCGGACGTGTTCTGCACGGCTTTGCTCAACGCGCAGCCGATGGGTTTCTATGCGCCGGCGCAGCTGATCCGCGATGCCCGCACCCACGGCGTCGAGGCGCGGGCAGTGTGCATCAACGACAGCGACTGGGACACGCGGATGGTGCCCGAGGGGCCGAACCCGCGCGCGCAGGATGCCAGGTTCTGTGGCACCGAAGCGGACTGGCGGAGCCTGCAGCCGATCCGGCTGGGCATGCGGATCGTGCAGGGATTGGCGCAGGACGACGTCACCGAGATCCTGAAGGCACGCCGGCAAGCCCCCTTCACTTCGATCGAGGATATCTGGCGGCGCGCGCGGGTGAAGCCCGCCGCGCTCGAGCGGCTGGCGCGTGCCGATGCCTTCCAGGCGCTGGGGCTCGACCGGCGCCAGGCGCTCTGGGCGATCAAGGGGCTGGGCCAGGCACCGCTCGACCTGTTCGCCGCCGCCGATGCGCGTGCGGCGCAGACCGTGCCCGAAGTGGTGGAGCCGCAAGCCGCGCTCCAGCCGCTCAGCGCCGGCCGCGAAGTGGTGGAGGATTATCGCGCGACCCAGCTCTCGCTGCGCGCCCATCCGCTCACCTTCCTGCGCGACCGGCTGGCGGCGCGGCGGATCGCGCAGTGCGCCGACCTGCTCGACATGAAGGACGGGCAGCGGGTGGAAGTCGCCGGGCTGATCCTCGTCCGCCAGCGGCCGGGCAGCGCCAAGGGCGTGGTGTTCGTCACGCTGGAGGACGAGACCGGCATCGCCAATGCCGTGCTGTGGGCCGACCGGTTCGAAGCCAATCGCCGCACCGTGATGTCCGCCACGATGCTGGCGATCAAGGGCAAGGTGCAGAAGGAAGGGATCGTCATCCATCTGGTCGCCGAGCAGATCACCGACCTGACGCCCTGGCTGCGCGAGGTCGGCGAGCTGGACCTGCCCAACATGACCATGCCCGGTGACGGCGCCACCCATGGCGGCACGATCGATCCGCGCGACCGGCTCCAGCTTCCCCGCCAGCGCGCGCTCGAAAGCTGGCCGCCGCGCCGCAGCCTCAGGACACCGGACCTGATCCCGGTGCGCTCAAGGGACTTCCACTGATGCCCGGAAACCGCCTCTTCTACGCGCTGCGCCCCTCGCCGCTCGCCCGCAACCTGATCGGGGTGCAGCGCGACCAGCTGGGGCTCGCCGAGACCATCGTCGAGAATGATCGGCTGCACATCACCCTCGGCATCACCGAGGATTTCGCGCGGCGCCCCTATACCGAGGCGAAGGCGCTGATCGAGATAGGCGAGGCGATTTCGGCGGCCCCGGTGCCGGTCCGGCTCGACCGCGTCTCGGGCAGCAACGAGACGATCGCGCTGCGGCCGAGCCGCCAGATTCCCGCGCTTGCCGAACTCGGGCGCAAACTGCGCGGCGCACTGGCCATTGCCGGGCTGCTGCGCGGCGGCTGGGATTTCCACCCGCACGTCACGTTGCTCTATCGCAAGGGCCGGCCGTTCACGCGGACGATCGAGCCGATCGGCTGGGACGCGACCGATTTCGTACTGATCCACTCGATCCTGGGCGAGCACCGGCATATCGAGCTGGGCCGATGGCCGCTGGTCGATCGGCAGGGCGGGTTCGGCTTCTAGAAGCCCAGCCCCAATTGCGGCAGGTCGCGGGTGACGACACCATCGCGCACCTCGACACCCTCGATCGCCAGCATCTGCGCCTTGGAATGCGCGCCGCCGGGCGCCGAGAAGCCGCCGATCCGGCCGTTCGCTGCAGTCACCCGGTGGCATGGGATGATCAGCGGCACCGGATTGGCTGCCATCGCCTGGCCGACATCGCGGGCGAATTCAGGGCCGGCATCAAGCAGCTTCGCGATCGCGCCATAGGTCGCCGTCTCGCCCCAGCCCAGCCGGCGCACGGCGGCATAGACACGATCGAAGAAAGGCTGCTGCGCACCCAGATCCACCGGAACCTCGCCGAAATCGACGCGTGCTCCGGCGAAATAGCGCACCGCGCCGTCGATCACCGCCTGCACCGGCGGGGGTGGCGGCACCGCCCTGGCATCCGGCAAACGCCGAAGCAGTGCCCGCTCCGCTTCCCGCGCGCTGCCGGCCGGCAGCCGGAAGCTGCAGACGCCCGCGCCGTTCCAGCCGATCGCGGCGAAGCCCGCCACGGTCTCGAACACGGTGTAGAAGCACGTGTCGGTCATGCGATGGAGATCGGGGTTCGGCCCGTTGCCCGCAACCCGAAACCACCGATCAATGCGCTGCCTCAGCCTTCGAACAGCCGTATGCGTCAGTCATTCCCGATAACCTGCTCCCCGGCGGACGCCGGGGAGCCAGGGGGGAGTTATCCCCCGACGGTCTGCTCGATCACGCCGAAGATCGGGTGGTGCTTATCGTCCTCGGCCCAGATGCGCACCGTATCGCCCTTCTTGAGGAACGGCGTGACCGGCGCACCGCCGCGGATCGTCTCGATCGTGCGGATCTCGGCGAGGCAGGAATAGCCGACGCCGCCTTCGCTGACCGGCTTGCCCGGGCCGCCATCCTCGCCCCGGTTCGAGACGGTGCCCGAGCCGATGATCGTGCCGGCGCCGAGCTTGCGGGTCTTGGCGGCATGGGCGACGAGCGTGCCGAAATCGAAGGTCATGTCGACGCCCGCATCGGCGCGACCGAAAGCCTGGCCGTTCACATCGACCATCAGCTTGCGGTGAAGCTTGCCGTCCTGCCACCAGTCGCCCAGCGATTCGGGCGTGGCGAAGACCGGCGAGAAGGCGCTGGCCGGCTTGGACTGGAAGAAGCCGAAGCCCTTGGCGAGCTCGCCCGGGATCAGGTTGCGCAAGCTGACGTCGTTGGTCAGGCCGACCAGGCGGATCGCGGCAAGCGCTTCCTCGCGCGAGGCGCCGAGCGGCACGTCGCCGGTGACGACCACGACTTCGCCCTCAAGATCGCAGCCCCAGCTCTCGTCGGCGAGCGGGATCGCGTCGCGCGGGCCCAGGAAGCCGTCGCTGCCGCCCTGGTACATCAGCGGATCGTGCCAGAAGCTGTCGGGCATCTCGGCATTCCGGGCCTGCCGGACGAGCGCGACATGGTTCACATAGGCCGAGCCGTCCGCCCATTGGAACGCGCGCGGCAGGGGTGCGGCGGCGAGCCGCTCGTGGAAACGCTCGCGCGGGATCACCTCGTGATCGAGATCGGTCGCGAGGTTGCGCAGATCGGCCTCCACCGCGTCCCAATTGTCGAGCGCCGCCTGCAGCGTGGGCGCGATCATGTCGGCACTGGCGTACCAGGCCAGATCGGTGGAAACGACGACCAGCTTGCCGTCACGGCCGCTCTTCAGGCTTGCGAGCTTCATAAGTCTCTCCTTTGCCCCATCCATAGCCGTCCGCGCGGCCAAGTCGAGTTGATCCAGTCAGTTGACTCGGCCGCGCACGCCCCGCATCGAAGGGCCATGGGGGCTGCGTTGCGCTTTCTGGATCACGAAGGCGAGATGGCGGCGCGGATTCGCGCGTTCGACTGGTCGAACCATGTGCTCGGCCCGCCCGAAACCTGGCCCGATGCGCTGAAATTCGCGCTCGACGTGGCGCTGGGCTCGACCTTCCCCACCGCGGTCTATTGGGGGCCCGAGCTCTTCCTCCTCTATAACGACGCCTGGGCACCGATCCCGGCGGAACGCCATCCCTGGGCGCTGGGCCGGCCGGGCGGCGAGGTCTGGGCGGATATCTGGAACGTGGTCGGGCCGCAGATGCGCGAAGTGCTCGAAACCGGGCGCGGCTTCGCATTCTATGACCAGAAGCTGCTGATGGCCCGCGACGGGCGGCAGCAGGAAACCTGGTGGAACTACAGCTTCACCCCGGTGCGCGATGCCGAGGGCCGGGTCGCCGGCATGCTCAACCAGGGCAATGAGACGACGCGCATCGTTCTCGCCGAACGCGCGCGGCTCGCCGAAGTGGCGCGGCTGCGCGACCTTTTCGAGCAGGCGCCGGGGGCGATCGCGCTGCTCCACGGGCCCGAGCATCGCTTCGAATTCGCCAATTCGGAATATATCGCGCTGGTCGGCGGACGGCCGGTGCTGGGGATGACCGTGGGCGAAGCATTGCCCGAAGTGGTCGACCAGGGCTTCGTCTCGCTGCTCGACAGCGTCTATGCCAGCGGCGAGCCGTTTCGCGCGGACGGCGTGCCCGTGCTGCTCCAGCGCCGGCCCGGCGCACCGCCCGAGACGCGCTTCCTCGATTTCGTCTACCAGCCGATCAAGGACGCCAACGGCAATCCGACCGACATCTTCGTCGCCGCCAACGACGTGACCGAACGCACCGCGGCCGAGGAGGCGCTGCGGCGCAGCGAGGAGCGGCTGCAGCTGGCCCTGAACGCCTCGCTCGGCGTCGGCACCTGGGTGTGGGACGTGCCGGCCGATCTGGTGACCGCCGATGCGCGCTTCCTGCGGCTCTATGGGGTCGACGAGGCGCTGGCGGGCAAGGGCACGCCGATCGAGCAATTCTTCGTCAACGTGCATCCCGACGATCGCCCGCGGCTCGAGGGAAGCATCGCCCGCACGCTTGCCGAGCGCGTGCCGTTCAACGAGGAATATCGGCTGCTCCAGCCCGACGGCACCGCCCGCTGGGTGAGCGCGCAGGGCCGGGCGACCTTCGACGAGAATGGCGATCCGCTGCGCTTCCCCGGCGTCGCCTTCGACATCACCGAGCGCAAGCTGGCCGAGGAAGCCGCGCGCGATGCCGCCGAGGAACTGCGGGGGGCGAATGAGGCGCAGGCGTTCCTGGGCGCGCTCGCCGACCAGCAGCGCACGCTCGACACCGCCGATGCGGTGATGCGCTTCACCGCCGCCGCGCTGGGCGAGCAGATGGGGCTCGACCGGGTGAGCTTCTATCGGGTGCAGGGCAGCGAGGTCCGCTTCGGTCCCTCCTGGTCCAGCGGGCAGCTGGCACCGCTCGAAGGCACGCTGGCGATCGAGGCGCTGGGGGACAATGCCCGCGCCTATCGCATCGGCCAGAGCGTGGTGCTGGACGATATCGCGAAACAGGCCCCCGGCCTCGCCCATCTCGCCGGTGCCGGCGTGGGCGTTCCGCTGCTGCGCGGCGGGCAATGGGTGGCGGTGATGTCGCTCAACACCGCCAGGCCGCGCCGCTGGTCGGCCGAGGAAGTCGCGTTCATCGAAGCGGTGGCCGAGACGACCTGGGATGCGGTGGAGCGGATCGAGGCGGTGGCGGCGCTGCGCGAGAGCGAAGCCAAGTTCCGCGCCATCGCCAATTCGATCGACCAGATGGTCTGGTCGACCCTGCCCGACGGCTACCACGATTACTATAACGACCGCTGGTACGAATATACCGGGGTGCCGCACGGCAGCACCGATGGCGAGGCGTGGAACGACATGTTCCACCCCGAGGATCAGGAGCGCGCCTGGGCGGTATGGCGCCAGAGCCTGGCGACCGGGGCGCGCTACCGGATCGAGTATCGGCTCAAGCATCGATCGGGCCGCTATCGCTGGGTGCTCGGCAGCGCCCAGCCGGTGCGCGACGAGAAGGGCGCGATCACCCGCTGGTTCGGCACCTGCACCGACATCCAGGACATTGTCGATGCGCGCGAAGTGCTCGCCCGCTCGCGCGAGGCACTGGAAGCGGCGGTTCGCGATCGTACCGAGCAGCTGATGGCGGCCGAGGCGCGGCTCCGCCAGGCGCAGAAGATGGAAGCGGTGGGCCAGCTGACCGGCGGCATCGCGCACGACTTCAACAACATGCTCGCCGTGGTGATCGGTGCGCTCGACCTGCTCGAGCGCCGCGTGAAGCAGGGCAATCGCGACCTCGACAAATATATCAGCGCGGCGCGCGAAGGCGCCAACCGTGCCGCCACGCTGACCCAGAGGCTGCTCGCCTTCTCGCGCCAGCAGCCGCTCGCGCCTGCGGCAATCGACGCCAACGAGATGGTGTCCGGCATGATCGAGCTGCTCGTCCGCACCCTGGGCGACGATGTGACGGTGGAGACGGTGCTGCCCGCCGGGGTGTCGCCGCTGCTCGCCGATCCCAACCAGCTCGAGAACGTCATCCTCAACCTGTCGGTAAATGCGCGCGATGCGATGCCGCATGGCGGCAAGCTGGTGCTCGCCACCGCCAATGCCCGGTTCGAGGCCGAGGAGGCAGCAGAGCTGGACCTGCAGCCGGGCGACTATGTCGAGATCGCGGTAGCCGACAGCGGCACCGGCATGACGCCCGAAGTGGCGGCGCGCGCCTTCGATCCGTTCTTCACCACCAAGGGCGTGGGCAAGGGCACCGGGCTGGGCCTCAGCCAGGTGTTCGGCTTTGTCCGCCAGTCGGGCGGCGCTGTCGGGATCGACACCGAGGAAGGACGCGGCACCACCGTGCGGCTCTATCTGCCGGCGCATAAAGGCGCCGCGTTGCAGCCGCGCGCCGAGACGCCGGTGATGGCACCCGCGCGGGGACGTGAGGGCGAACTGGTGCTGGTCGTCGAGGACGAGGAGCGCGTGCGCAACTTCTCGCTCGAGGCGCTGCGCGAGCTTGGCTATCAGGTCGTCGGCGCGCGGGACGGGCCCGAGGCATTGCGGCTGATCGATACCGGGCTGCGCGTCTCGCTGCTGTTCAGCGACGTGGTGATGCCGGAGATGACCGGCCGCGAGCTGGCCGAGCATGCGCGGGCCCGGGTGCCGGGGCTCAAGGTGCTGCTGACCAGCGGCTATGCCCCGGAAACCGCGCGCGTGGGCAGCGAGACGATCCTCGCCAAGCCCTTCGACCTCGATCGGCTGGCCGCCGCCGTGCGCACCGCGCTCGACGCATAAAGCCTTGACCGAATCGCCCGCGCGGGCCATGCGCGCCGCGGCTTCGGCGCCCAGCGCCACCGCCTCCGTAATGCCCAGCCGCCGAGTCCTGTCGAAGGGCGGCTTGTGGCCCGCCCCGGCAGGCGGAGAATTGTACCTGTGGCAAATGTAGCGGTTATCGGCGCCCAATGGGGTGACGAAGGCAAGGGCAAGATCGTCGACTGGCTCGCCGAGCGGGCCGACATGGTGGTGCGCTTCCAGGGCGGCCACAATGCCGGCCACACGCTGGTCGTCGGCGAGAATGTCTACAAGCTCTCGCTGCTCCCCTCGGGCATCGTCCGCGGCACCCCTTCGGTGATCGGCAATGGCGTGGTGCTCGATCCCTGGGCGCTCAAGGCCGAGATCGAGAAGCTGCGCGGCCAGGGCGTCGAAGTGACCCCGGATACGCTGAGCATCGCCGATACCTGCCCGCTGATCCTGCCGCTGCACGGCGAGCTGGACGGTCTGCGCGAGGACGCGAGCGGCGCCGGCAAGATCGGCACGACCCGCCGCGGCATCGGCCCGGCCTATGAGGACAAGGTCGGCCGCCGCGCGATCCGCGTCTGCGACCTGGCGCATCTCGGCGAGCTCGAGCCGCAGCTCGATCGCCTGCTCGCCCATCACGACGCGCTGCGCGCCGGCTTCGGCGTCGGCCCGATCGACCGCGCCGCGCTCGTCCAGCAGCTCGAGGAAATCGCCGGCTTCGTCCTGCCCTTCGCCAAGCCGGTGTGGCGCGACCTCAATGCCGCGCGCGAGCGTGGCCGCCGCATCCTGTTCGAAGGCGCGCAGGGCGTGCTGCTCGACATCGATCACGGCACCTATCCGTTCGTCACCTCGTCGAACACCGTGGCGGGCACGGCCTCGGCCGGATCGGGCATCGGCCCGGCGGCAGTCGGCTTCGTGCTGGGCATCGCCAAGGCCTATACCACCCGCGTCGGCTCCGGCCCGTTCCCGAGCGAGCAGGACAATGAGGTGGGCGAGCGCCTCGGCACGCGCGGCCATGAGTTCGGCACCGTCACCGGGCGCAAGCGCCGTTGCGGCTGGCTCGACGCGGTGCTGCTGCGCCAGTCGGCTGCCGTCTCGGGCATCACCGGCATCGCGCTGACCAAGCTCGACGTGCTCGACGGCTTCGAAGAGATCAAGGTGTGCACCGGCTACAAGCTGCACGGCGAGGAGATCGACTATTACCCGTCGAACGCCGCCGATCAGGCGGCGGTGGAAGCGGTCTATGAGTCGATGCCGGGCTGGCAGGAAACCACCGCCGGCGCGCGCAGCTGGGCCGAGCTGCCGGCCGCCGCGATCAAATATATCCGCCGGGTGGAAGAGCTGATCCGCTGCCCGGTGGCGCTGGTTTCGACCAGCCCGGAGCGCGAGGACACGATTCTGGTCCGCGATCCTTTCGCGGACTGATTTGGCCTGGTCCGCGATCCGTTCGCGGACTGATTTGGGCCTGGTCCGCGATCCGTTCGAGGACGGATCGGGCCGGATCAAAGGCTATGCGCTACCCGTCCGGCCAGAGCGGGTAGCGCAACGCCCTATGGCTTAGTGGGGCTTCTTCTTCTTGCCCTCATATTTGCGGTCCCGCTTGTCCGCTTCGGTCGATGCCGATGCATCCTCGGCGGGGGCAGCGGGATCCGGAGCCGTTGTAGCCGTGCTGGCGTCCGGTGCGGGCGCCGGCGCGGTAGCGCTCGGATCGGGTGCCGGCGCGGGCGCGGGCGTCTCGGTCGGCGCCGTCGTGGTGGACGGATCGGTAGGAGTGGTGGTCTGGGCGAAGGCCGCCGGAGCGGCAAGCAGCGCCGCGGCGCCGATCAGGGTTTTGAGCAACATAACTGGGCAATCCTCCTTCGGTTTTTGCCGAGGACCGTTGGAGCGGCAGCACATGTCTGGATTGTTTCCGCGCGTTTCGGCCAACCCTGTGAGGCACACGGCTGGGCAGCGAACAGAGCCGGAAGAGAGATGGGCCGAAATGTGGCAGACAAGTAAAAGCCGGCCGGATCCCTCGATCCGGCCGGCTTTTGGAGCCTGAACTGGTTTCCGCAGTTACCGGTCGAATCAGCCGACCTGGGCGCGGTGGAGCAGCTTCTGGTCGGCCAGGACCAGCGCCATCATCGCCTCGACCACCGGCACGCCGCGAATGCCGACACAGGGATCATGGCGACCCTTGGTGCGGATCTCGGCCGCCTCGCCTTCGCGATTGATCGTCTCGACCGGCGTCAGGATCGAGCTGGTCGGCTTGAACGCCGCGCGCACCCGCACCGGCTGGCCGGTCGAGATGCCGCCCGCGATCCCGCCGGCATGGTTGGCGAGGAATTCCGGACCATCCGCACCGGGACGCATCGGATCGGCATTGGCCTCGCCCGTCGCCAGCGCGGCCGCGAAACCGTCGCCGATCTCGATGCCCTTCACCGCGTTGATCGACATGATCGCCGCCGCAAGCTCGCTGTCGAGCTTGGCGTAGAGCGGCGCGCCCCAGCCGGCGGGCACGCCGGTCGCCTCGCAGGTGACCGTCGCGCCGAGCGACGAACCGGCCTTGCGCGCCTCGTCGACCAGCGTCTCCCAGCGTGCCGCCGCCTCGGCATCGGGGGAGAAGAAAGCGTTGCGATCGATCTCGGCGGCATCGAAGCGCGAATAGAGGATCGGGGCATGGCCGATCGCCTCGACCCAGCCGGTGATCGTCACTTCGGGGATGACCAGCCGGGCGATCGCACCGGCCGCCACCCGCGCCGCGGTCTCGCGCGCCGAGCTGCGCCCGCCGCCGCGATAGTCGCGAAAGCCGTATTTGGCGTCATAGGCATAGTCGGCGTGGCCGGGACGATAGGCGACCGCGACTTCCGAATAGTCCTTTGAGCGCTGGTCGACATTCTCGATCATCAGGCTGATCGGCGTGCCCGTCGTGCGCCCCTCGAACACGCCCGACAGGATGCGGACCTGGTCCGGCTCCTGGCGCTGGGTGGTGAAGCGCGACTGACCGGGGCGGCGCTTGTCGAGATAGGGCTGGATATCGGCTTCGGACAAAGCGATCCCGGGCGGGCACCCGTCGACGACGACGCCCAGCGCCGGGCCGTGGCTCTCGCCCCAGGTGGTGAAGCGGAAGACGCGTCCGAAGGTATTGTAGCTCATCGCCTTGCTACTGTCCGATCCCACAAGGTTTTGAAAGCAAGAAGCACGGGGATGGCGACCAGCAAAGAGAGCGCGAAAACGCCAAAGCCCGCCAGGGAGAAGAAGGAAAGATCGAGCAAGTTCAAGGCGGCCCAAGGGAAGAGGACCAGAATATACAATCCAGGCAGCCCTCTCGCGGCCTGCAGCAACGCCGGCCCTGTCGGCACCCGTGATTTGCGGCCCATAGCGAACCGATCCACCCCCCACGCGAGCGGCAAGACAAACAGAAAGAGATTGGCGTTCAGCTCAAACATCGCGGCCCAGCTCTGCGAACGCCGATGCATGCGTCGCGGCGCCGCGCACCCCGCACGGCATGGCGCCGCCCTGGAGCGGCAGCGCCATCAGATACTCACCAGCATAGGGCGAGGCAAATCCGTGCGCCCATTCCTCGGCAAAACCGAAGCGCTCATAATAGCCGGGCTCGCCGAGCACGAAGCAGAGCATCGCGCCGGCGGCCTGCAGCTGCTCGATCCCGGCCTGGACCAGCGCTTCGCCGACACCCTGCTGGCGCCAGGCCTTTTCCACCGCCAGCGGCGCGAGCGCGACCGCCGCAATCGCCTTGCCGGCGATCTCCGCTTCCATCCGGCTGAAGGCGACCATGCCCGCCAGCGCGCCGCTATCCTCGTCGTCCGCGACCAGCGTCAGCACCATGTCGCCGTCGATGCACAGCTGCTGGACCAGCCGCGCCTCGTCCTCCGCGGGGAAGGAACGGCGTAGCAGCGCGTCGATCGCCGCGACGTCCCCGCCGGTAGCGGGGCGCACGACGATGCTCACGAGAGCGCGATGTCCGGCGCGTCCTCGGCCTTCATGCCGATCACATTATAGCCCGCATCGACGTGATGGATCTCGCCGGTGACGCCGGCCGACAGGTCCGAGAGCATGTAGAGCCCGGCGCCGCCGACATCCTCGATCGTCACAGTACGGCGGAGCGGCGAGTTCAGCTCGTTCCACTTCAGGATATAGTTGAAGTCGCCGATGCCGCGCGCCGCCAGCGTCTGGATCGGACCGGCCGAAATCGCATTCACCCGGATATTCTCCGGGCCCATGTCGACCGCGAGATACTTCACGCTGGTCTCCAGCGCGGCCTTGGCGACGCCCATCACGTTATAGTGCGGGATCACCTTCTCAGCGCCATAATAGGTCAGCGTCAGGATCGAGCCGCCATTCGGCATCATCTCGCGGGCGCGCTTGGCGACCGCGACGAGGCTGTAGGCCGAGATGTTCATCGTCATCAGGAAATTGTCGAGCGTGGTATCGTAGAACTTGCCGCGCAGCTGCGACTTGTCCGAGAAGCCGATCGCATGGACGACGAAATCGATCGTCGGCCACTTCGCCTTGAGCGTGTCGAACGCCGCATCGAGCGCGTCCATGTCGGCCACGTCGCAATCGATCAGCGTGTCCGAGCCTAGCTGCTCGGCGAGCGGCTTCACGCGCTTGAGCAGCGCATCGCCCTGATAGCTGAACGCCAGCTCGGCGCCTTGGTCGCGCAGCTGCTTTGCGATGCCCCAGGCGAGGCTCTTGTCATTGGCGAGGCCCATGATCAGCCCACGCTTGCCCTGCATCAATCCGGTCACGACGCGCTATTCTCCATTCTTACGCGGTTCCTCTAGACTCGTTTCGGGCGTTTCCGCCAGAGCCGCGTTCAACTCGGCGCCGACTACCAGCCCCAGTCCAACGAGGAAGAAGAAGATCAGCGCGATCATCACGCCTGCAAGGCTTCCATAGGTCAGATCGTAATTTCCCAGCGTACCGAGGATTTTGGGCAACAGGGCGGTAACCAGCAGCCACCAGGCCGCGGTGAACAGCGCGCCGGGCCATTTCGGGCATTTGCTCTTGCGGTAGCGGCTGGGCGTCAGCGAGTAGAACAGGATGTAGAGCGCGCCGAACAGCGCCACCGCCGGGGCGATCTTGGTGAGCGAGACGATGCGCTGCGCCTCGGATGCCCAGGGGAAGATCGTGTAGAGGAACTGCTCGACGCCGGTGAGGATCACCTGGAAGCTGAACGCCGCCATGGTGATGATGACCGAGGCGATAATCATCCCGATCGCGCCGAGCCGATATTGCCAGAAGGGCGTGCTCGACCGGACGCCGTACGCCTGACGGAGGATGCCGCGGATCGTCTCGATGAAGCCGGCCACGGTCCACAGGCCGACGATCGCGCCGAACCAGAGCAGATTGCCGGTCCGCGCCATCAGCACGTCGGACACCGGCTTGCGCAGCAGGTCCGCCACGTCGGGCGGCACGGTGTGGAGGAACGCCTCCAGCGTGTGGATCCCCTCCGAGCTGCGGCCGAACAGCTGAGCGATCGCCGCCGCGACGATGAAGAAGGGGAAGAGCGTGACCAGGCTCAAATAGGCGAGGTTGCCGGCATAGGTGAAACCGTCGTTGAACGTGCCGATCACGACGCGCTTGGTCACCGTCCAGAATTTCGGCCCGAGGCCGATCCGGGCGAGCAGGCCGAGGAGGCGGGAGCCGAGTCCCGGCTTCGCCTGCGCGGCGCCCGTATCTTCCCCTGTCGTCACAAGGCGTTAGACGCCCATGCGGCCACGCGGGTTCCCCTTGTCGGTCCAGCCTTGGGCGAACTCGATCAGCGCGTCGTCATCGACCGGCAGCTCGACCATCAGCGTGACGAGCAGATCGCCGCGGCCGCTCGGTTTCTTGTGGAAGCCGCGGCCCTTGAGGCGCAGCACCTTGCCAGAGGACGAGCCCTTGGGAACCTTGAGCATCACCGCGCCGTCCGGCGTCGGCACGCGGACCTCGGCGCCGAGCACGGCTTCCGACAGGGTCACCGGCAGGTCGAGCCGGATATCGTCGCCCTGGCGCTCATAGAAGCGGTGCGGCTGGATCTCGATCGTGACGATCGCGTCACCGGGCTCGCCGGCGCCTTCCTCGCCCTTGCCGGCGAGGCGCATCTGGGTGCCGGTCTCGACGCCAGCGGGTAGCTTGAGGTCGAGCGTCTTGCCGTCGCGTAGCGTAATCCGCTGGGGCGCGAGCTTCGCCGCATCCTCGAACGACACGGCAAGGCGATAGGCGACGTTCGCGCCCTTGGGCGCCGCGCGCCGGCCGAAATCGCCGAAGCCGCCCGAGAAGCCGCCGCCGCCGCGCCGGCCGCCCATGCCGCCGAACAGTCCTTCGAAGATATCGCCGAAGCCGCCGCCGTCGCCGCCGCCGAAATCGGCGCGGAAGCCGCCCTGGCCGGCACCGGGATTGCCGCCGCCAAAGCCACCGCCGAAACCGGCGCCGAACGGATTGACCGGATTGCCCTCGCCATCGATCTCGCCGCGATCGAAGCGGGCGCGCTTGTCCTTGTCGGTCAGCAGGTCATAGGCCTGGGTGACCTGGCTGAACTTCTCCGCCGCCTTGGGATTGTCCTTGTTGCGGTCCGGATGCAGCTCCTTGGCGAGCTTGCGATAGGCCTTCTTGATATCGGCCTCGCTCGCGCCACGTGCGACGTTCAGAACGGAATACGGATCAGCAGCCATCAAAACCCCTTTGGACGCGCCGTATTTCGGCGTGTCGGGGGCTTAACGCAAGAGTTGCGGATAAATCCCCTCGCAGGCGAGGACAGGCTGCAGCGATCTTTCCGACGACCAATATACTTCGTCACCCCGGCCTTGCGCCGGGGTCCCGCTGCCTTGCCCCGCAGAAGAAGAAGCGGGATCCCGGCTCAAGGCCGGGATGACGGAATGTTCGCCACTTCCTCCAGCGGCTCGACGTCCACCGAGACATGCATGTCCTGCGCGCCGGAGCCCAGGACGATGCCGTCGATCGGAGCGATCTCGGCATAGTCGCGGCCGATCGCCATCACGACATGATCCTCGGCCATCCAGATGCCGTTGGTGGGATCGACGCCGACCCAGCCGAGATCGGGACCGGCCCAGACCAGCACCCAGGCATGGGTGGCATCCGCGCCGACCAGCCGGGGCTGGCCGGGCGGCGGCAGGGTGCGCAGATAGCCCGAGACATAGGCGGCCGGCAGCCCGGCCGCGCGCAGGCCCGAGATCATGATCTGGGCGAAATCCTGGCAGACCCCCCGGCGCTTGTCGAAAGCGGCGCGCGGCGGGGTGTCGACCAGGGTTGCGCTGGGATCGAAATCGAACTCGCGCTGGATGCGGGTGGCCAGCGCATAGGCCGCCTCCAGCACGCCGCGATCCGGCGACAGGTCGGGCGCGCACCACTCGGCAATCGCGCCGTCGAGCGGGATCTGCGGCGAGGGGAAGAGATAGGATGCCGGACTGGCCGGCGAGGCATCGCGGCTTTCGCGCGCCAGCCGGGCGATCCCGGCCAGCGTCGGATCGGAGGGCGCCGGCACCGGGATCGGCCGCTCGACGCGGATGCGCGCGCTACTCTCGATCGTCAGCGTGCTGGTGGCGTTCTCCATCACCAGCCGCACGACATTGGCAAGCCCGGCTTCGGCGCGTGCCGGAAAGGTGCGCCCGCCCGGCTCGACCGACAGCGCATAGTCGAGCACTTCCTGGCCGGACCAGAGGATCGGCTTGAGGCGCAGGTTGCAGCGCGCGAAGCCGACCGGCTGCGCATAGTCGAACCGGGTGACGTGGCGGATGCGATAGAGCATCAGGCGAGGACGAGCCCGGCGGCGCGCAGCGGCTCCGACCCTTGCAGGAAATAGCGGCGCGCGATCGCGTCCGACAGGTTGGCGAGGCGCTGCTCCAGCACGGCGAGCAGCGCGTCGTCGGTGCGCATCGCGTTCGACGTCACCAGGATCGCCGCCAGCTCGCGCGCCTGCTCCTGCTGCGGCTCCGCCAGGCCGTCATCCGACAGCACCGGCAGCTTGTTGAGATGGCCCGAGATCGCCGCGACCTGATAGGCGATACCGCGCGGATTGCCCGGATCGAGCGTGACGAGATCGAGCACCGGCACCCAGGCGATGCCGGTCAGATAGCGCTGACGATAGCTGATCTGGCTGTCCGCCAGGTCGAGCAGCGTGCCGAGATCGTCGCTGGTCGCATCCGGCCGGCCAAAGGCGCGCAGGAAGGCGAGCGTCGCCACCGCGCGCTCGACGCGGCGGCCCATGTCGTGGAAGCGCCAGGCATCGGTGCGGCCCATATGCTCGGCAGCGAGCCCGGCCAGCGCCGAATAGCGCCGCTGCAGCGAGCCGGCCTTTTCCAGCAGGGTGCCGCGCGTCGGGAAGGGCGCGTCGAGCAGCCGCACCATGTCCGCCGCGAGGCGATCGCGCGAGACCTGGCCGATCAGCCGGGCCTGGGCGTTGATCGCGGCGACGCTGTACCAGCCCTCGCCATCCTCCAGCGCGGTGCGGGCGAGGTGCGTCAGGTCGGCGCGCTTGAGGCCGCCGGGCACCGGCGCGGCATTGCTGCGGACCAGGATGTCGACCAGCTTGCGCACCGTATCGGCGGCGAGCGCCGCACCGGTGTCGGCGCTGATCGAATTGCCCAGCAGCACCCGGATGACGCCGAGCTGCGCCTCGCCGCGCTCCAGATAGCGGCCAAGCCAGAACATGTTGTCGGCCACCTGGCTGGGCAGGGTGCCAGGGTTGCGGCGCAGCTGGGTCGAATCGCCCGAGGGCAGCAGCGACACCGGCTCGACCGGTTCGGGGCCGTGCACGCAGACATCGGCCGACCACATGCCCTCGCCCATCACCGCGGCACGGGCATCGGCATGCTCGCCGATCCGGGCGAAGCCGCCGGGCAGCACGGTCCAGGCGCCATCGGGCCCACGCGCCGCGAACACGCGCAGGGTGAAGGGGCGCGCGGCCAGCCGGTCCTCGGCGACCACCGGCATGGTCGAGAGATGGACGACTTCCTGCCCGACATAGTCCTGCGGCCGGCGCGCCATGTCGGCGAGCAACGCGGCGCGCGCCTCGCCCTGCAGCGCCGAGCCCAGCACCGCCTTGGCCCCGGGCAGGCCGAGCGGCGGGACACCGAAGGCGGACTTGACCAGCAGCCGGTCGAGCTCTGCCTCGACATGCGCGCGGGCATCGTCCTGGCCGCACCACCAGGTCGCGATATTGGGCAGCTTGAGCCCCTCGCCGGTGAGCAGTTCGGCGAGGCGGGGAAGGAAGGCGGCGAAGCCCGGCGCTTCGAGCAGCCCGGCACCCGGCGCATTGGCGATGACGACATTGCCCGCGACCATCGCATCGACCAGCCCCGGCACGCCGATCGTCGAATGGCTGTCGAGCGCCAGCGGATCGAGCAGGCGCGGATCGAGCCGGCGCCACAGCGCATCGACGCGCTTCAGCCCGGCGATGGTGCGGACATAGAGCTTGTCGTCGAGCACCGCGAGGTCGGCGCCCTCGACCAGCAGCCAGCCGAGATAGCGAGCGAGATGCGCCTGCTCGGCATAGCTCGGGTTGAGCCGGCCGGGCGTGAGCAAGGCGATGCGCGGCTCGGCGCGGCGGCAGCGCGCGGCCAGCCCCTCGCGAAAGGCCGCGAAGAAGGGCGCGTGGCGGGCGATGTTGAGCCGGGTCTGGAGACCGTCGAGCGTCTGCGCCATCGCCAGCCGGTTCTCGAGCGCATAGCCGGCGCCGGCGGGCGCGCGGAGATGATCGGCGAGGACGCGCCATTCGCCGTTCGGCCCGCGGCACAGGTCGATCGCCAGCGCCTGGAGGTGATAGCCGCCGGGCGGCACCGAATTGGCGAGCGGACGCAGGAAGAAGGGGCTGCCGGTGACGAGCGCGGCCGGCACATGCCCGTCGGCGACCAGCCTGCCGGGGCCGTACAGGTCGGCGAGCACCTGCTCCATCACCTCGGCGCGTTGGGCAATGCCGGCGGCGATGCCGTCCCATTCGGCCTGGGGGATCAGCAGCGGGATCGGCGAGAGCGGCCAGGGGCGCTCCTCGCCCTCGCCGGCGATGCGGAAGCCGGTGCCGATATCCTCGGCATGGCGATGCGCGCGCTCGCGGGCAGTCTCGAGATTGTCGCCCGAAAGGCCGGCCAGCTCCTCGAACACCGCGGACCAGGCGTCGCCGGCGCTGCCGCGCGCGCACAGCACATCGTCGCGCGGCGCGGACGCGCAATAATCCGTGATCCACCGATCGGCGATCGTTCCCGCGTCGAACAGAGGTGCGGCGCTGCTCGCCAAGCTATCGTCCCCAGCTATCCGGGGCGACTAGTGGGGCAATCGCTGCTGCGTGGCAACATGGGATGCGTACGTACGGCCATGCCGCAGACGCATCCCGGTGCGGTTCAGCGGACGAAGGTCAGCGTCGAGATGTGCATCACGCTGGCGACGTCCTGGCCGCCGAGCTTCGCCGGGGCGGTCTCGATGTGCGAGGCACTGACCAGATAGCGGCCGGCGCCGAGCTGCGGCACGGTGATCCGGCCCTGCGCATCGGTGACGAAGCTCTTCTGCCAGCGATCGGGGGTGATGATCGAGAGCTTGGCGTCGGCAAGCGGCTTGCCCCGGAAGACCAGGGTGAACTGGTCGCTGTTCGCCGCGACCGGCACCAGCTCGAGATCGAGCTTGTGGCTGGTCTCGCTGCGGCCGGCGCGGGCGTAGAAGATCGCGCCCTGCTTGGCGTCGCCGGCCTGCCAGGGCGCGAACACCGCATCGTCGCGCACGCGGACATCGCCGCTGCCCGGGACCGCGGCCTCGATATGGTTGGCGCGGCGGGTCAGCGTCGCCGTGCCGCCGACCAGCTGGGGCTTTTGCAGCTTGGGGAATTCGGGGTCGCCCTGCGCTGGCACGGCTTCGTTGGGCTCGCCGAGATAGATGCGCGCCGGGCCCTTGCCGTCCTGCTCGACCCAGATTTCGTGCGCCACGGCCGGCGCGGCGATCAGCATCGCGGCGGCGGCAAGCAGAAGCTTCTTCATCGTCACTCTCCTCGCTTGGGACGAGGGAGGCGCCGGACACGCCTCCCTGCCCCCTTATCAAAAGCGGTAGCTGGCACCGACCGTGAAGTTGCGCGGCGCGCCGTAGCGATACTGGCTGAACGTGCCCATCTGGCTGTAATAGGTCTTGTCGAGCAGGTTCTCGACATTGGCCTGGACCGACAGATTGTCGCTCACCGCATAGCGCGCCATCAGGCTGACCAGCGCGAAGCCGCCCTGCTCGAAGCGGAACGGCGCGCTGGTGACCGGGTTGGCGGCGACGGTGAAGGCCTCGCTGCGATAGTTGACGCCGCCGCCAAAGGTCAGGCGATCGAGCGTGTAGGTGGTGAACAGCTTGAGCAGGCGGCGCGGCTGCTCGGTATTGGCGGCAACGCCGTCGCGGTCCTCGGCCTTGAACTGGCTATAGCCGAAATTGATGTTCCAGCCGGGCAGCAGCTTGCCGGTCGCCTCGATCTCGAAGCCCTTGCTGGTCACGCCCTGCGCGGCGACATAGGTCTGCTGCGGCAAGCCGCCACCCGGCGGGGTGACCATGATGTCGGGCTGGCCGACATTGTCCTGCTCGATCTGGAACAGCGCGACCGAGGTCTGCAGCGCATCGTTGAAGAAGGCGCTCTTCAGGCCGACCTCATAGGCCTTGCCCTCGAGCGGCGCGATCAGCTCGAGCGTGCGGGTGCGCAGGTTCTGCGGCTGGAAGATGCGGGTGTAGCTCGCATAGAGCCGGTGGTTCGAAGTGATGTCGAGCAGCGCGCCGACATAGGGGATGAACTCGTCGCTCTTGCCGTAGTTGCTCGCCCCGCTCCAGGCGAAGCCGCGCTGGTGCCAGCTGGCGAGGCGCCCGCCGGCGATGATCTTGAGCGGATCGGCGATGTTGAGGCGGACCGCGCCATAATAGCCGGTCTGCTCGATCCGCTCCTGCTCGTTGCGCACTGCGGTGGTGCCGAACACCGGCTCGGGGAAGAGCGCGCCTTCGCGGCCCAGGACGGGCACGTTGGTGGCCCAGGAGTTGAGCCCGGTGCCCCAGGCCGGATTGTTCTCGGTATAGGGCGCCACGAAATTGTCGGTGTAGCGGTTTAGCACGCTGTGCAGCGCGCCGAGCACCACCTCGTGATCGCGCCCGAACAGCTGGACGCTGCCCTTGATCTGCCCGTCGAAGCTCTCCTGCGTGCTCACGCCCTTCGACTTGTAGGGGTTGCTGCTCTGGATCGTGCCGGTCGCACGATTGGCGGTGCCGTACATGTAGAGCAGCTGGGTATCGCCGGTGTTGCGCAGCTGGTTGTAGTTGACCGTGACGCTCCAGCGATCGCCGATCTCCTGGCGGATCGTGGCGAAGATGTTGCGGTTGGTCGAGTTCCAATAGGTCCAGTCGGCCGCGGTGGTCTGCGAGCGGTCCAGATCGGTGGTGACCGAGCCGTCGCTGTAGAAGGTCGGCAGCGCGCCCCAGGTCGCGCCCTTGGGCTTGGTGTCCTGATAGCTGATGCCCGCGCGCACCAGCGTGCTGTCGGTCACATCGGCATCGACCACGCCGTAGAGCACGTACTTCTTGGTGTGCAGCAGATCGGTGAAGTTCTTGCCATTCTCGTAGCGACCGACGGCGCGGACGCGGATGCGGCCGTTCGCGTCGAGCGCGCCGCCGACATCGGCCGAGACGCGATAGGTGTTCCAGCTGCCGACGCTGGCATCGACATAGCCGGTCCATTCCTTCGCATCGGCATGCTTGCGCACGAGGTTGACCGAGGCCGAGGGATCGCCGGCGCCCGAGAGCAGGCCCGTCGCGCCGCGCACGATCTCGACGCGCTCGTAGATCGACATGTCGATGCTGGTCTCGCCATTGCCGCCGGCTAGCGTCCAGGCGGCGGGAACGCCGTCCACCTGGGTGTTCCGGATCTCGAAGCCGCGCGCGTAGAAGGTGTTGCGAACGTCATCGACTTCGTTGACCGCGACGCCAACCGCGTTGTTGATGACATCGGCGACGCTGATCAGATTCTGGTCGAGGATGCGCTGGGCGGTGACGATGCTCACCGACTGCGGCGTCTCGCGCACAGTCAGGCCCAGGCCGGTCGCGGTGTCGATCTTGTCGGGGATCGTATAGCGGCCGCTGACGACGATCTCCTCACCCTCTGCCGGCTTCTGCGCGTCCGCCGTCTGGGCGAAGGCGGGCGTGGCGAGCGCGCACAGCGCGGCACCGAGCGAGAGGGTGAGCTTGAACGTCAAGATTGGAGATCCCTTTTCCTGCGGATGGCGCGTCGCGCTTCCGGCGACATCGCGCAGGGCCCTAATACTATTGCGAATCGTTTGCAACACATCTTCACTTCCTCGTGAATGCGCGTTGCGCAAGCAGGGTTGCGCGACGCCAAACCTTTGGATGATTGGGAAAGCCGCGCCCCGAGCGCATATCGGCGAGCATCCCGCCCTCCCTTGGAGTTGCGCCCCATGTCCCCGATCTCGCTCGATCGCCGCGGCTTTTCGCGTGCCGCCCTTGCTTCGCTTGCCGTCACGCTTGCCGGCCCCGCGCTCGCTCGCCCCGCGCCGGCGAAAGCGCGCAACGTGGTGCTGGTCCATGGCCTGTTCGCCGATGGCTCGTCCTGGTCCGAAGTGATCCCGCTGCTGCAGGATCGCGGGCTCAACGTCACCTCGGTGCAGAACCCGCTGACCAGCCTGCCCGACGCGGTGGCCGAAGCGACGCGGGTACTCGATCGCCAGGACGGGCCGACCGTGCTGGCCGGGCACAGCTTCTCGGGCATGATCGTCACCGAAGCGGGCGTGCATCCGAACGTGTCGTCGCTGGTCTATGTCGCCGCCCGCGCGCCCGATGCCGACGAGGACTATGCGGCGCTCGCGGCGAAATACCCGACGCCGCCGGCCAGCGCCGGCATCGTCTTCGACGGCGACGAGGGCCGGCTGAACGAAGCGGCGTTCCTGCGCGACTTCGCCGGCGACCTGCCGCCCCGCAAGGCAAGGGCGCTTTTCGCGGTACAGCAGCCCTTCCACAAGCTGCTGCTCACCGGCCACACCACCCAGGCGGCGTGGCGCAGCAAGCCGAGCTGGTATGCCGTCTCGACCGAGGACCGCACGATCAACCCGGACCTGGAGCGCTTCATGGCCAAGCGGATGGGCGCGACGACGATCGAGCTCAAGTCGAGCCATGTCTCGCTGATCTCGCATCCCCAGGCGATCGCCCGCCTGATCCTGGAGGCGGCGGGGCAGGTTTAGGAGACATCGACGTTCAGGGGCTGTGGCCGGCGATTTCCGCAAAGGCCGGGGTGACGGTGGGCGCTTGAGCCAGGCGGCAATCGGGCTTGCGGTTTTCATCGAACCCCGACACCAATCCGCACAAACAGGGCGGAGAGGCTAGTGACGGAACGCGCAGGAACGCCGGCGGCAGGGGATGCCGCCGCGACCATCGACACGGAAACCCCCGACCGGACCGCCACCGGCAAGGAACATTTCGAAGTCCTGGACGGGCTGCGCGGTACCGCCGCGCTGATCGTGGTGATCTTCCACATCCAGGGCATCACCGTGATGTGGGACGGCGCCAAGGTGGTGCTGCACCATGCTCCGCTCGCGGTGGACTTCTTCTTCGCGCTGTCGGGCTTCGTGATCGGCTATGCCTATGACGATCGCTGGCCGCGGATGACCACCGGCCGCTTCCTCGCGCTGCGGCTGATCCGGCTGCACCCGCTGGTGATCCTGGGCGCGCTGCTCGGGCTGGCGAGCTATCTGTTCGATCCCTTTGCCGGCAAATTGCAGGCGGTGCCGCTGGCCTCGGTGCTGGGCGCCTTCGCGCTGTGCCTGTTCGCGCTGCCGAGCTGGCCGCTGGCCAATCGCTGGACCGACACCCACCCGCTCAATGGGCCGATCTGGACGCTGTTCCAGGAATATATCGGCAACCTCGCCTATGCGCTGGTGCTGCGCCGGCTGCGCGCGCGCTGGCTCGCGCTGTTGGCGGTCGCGAGCGGCGTGGTGCTGGCGATCGGGGCGACGGTGCACGGCACGCTCGACCAGGGTTCCTATTGGGAGACCTTCTGGATGGCGCCGGTGCGGCTGTTCTTCCCGTTCCTCACCGGGCTGTGGCTGTACCGGGTGCGCGACCGGCTGCCCGACATCAGGATCGGATGGCTGCCGCTATCGATCGCGATGCTCGCCGCGATCGCCGCGCCGACCTTGCCGCCGATCGGCGGGATCAAGGTCAACGGGCTGTACGAGGCGCTGGTCGTCATCCTGCTGTTCCCCGCGATCCTGATCGCCGGGCGCCATTCGGAGGCGGGGCGCGGCATGCTGTGGCTATGCAAGGCGAGCGGGCGCATCTCCTACCCGATCTATATCACCCATTTCCCGTTCCTCTATCTGTGGATGAACTTCGTCGCGACCGGGCAGGCGTCGCGCGGGCAGCTGCTCGCGATCGGCACCGCGCTGGTGCCGTTGCTGCTGCTGGTCGCCTGGCTGGCCTATCGCTTCTGGGACGTGCCGATCCGCACGCGGCTGGGCGCCTGGCTGCGCAGGCGGGGCTGAGGATCGCACCTCAACCCCGCCGCAGACGCGAGCTCAGCGTGTCGCCGGCGTTGCCACGGCCGGCGCCGGCTGAGGCGGCAGTTCGGGCAAATCCTCGACCCCCGGCAGGTCCCAACGATCCATGCTGACCGCGCCACAGCTATAGGTGGCGCGGTCGTTGAACGGCGCCGGCTTCAGCGCGGCGGCAAGCGCGGCCTGGTTGGGTGCCAGCACGCCGCGCGCATCCTCGATATGCGAAGCCCAGGCGACACCGGTCAGCCAGCTGCCATCGGCCAGGCCGACATTCGCATAAGGGAAGAAATCGCCGACATACAGCGTCTCGCCCGCCTCGACATGGAAGACGGGGGCGCCGAAGCAATAGCTGTTGCTGCTCGGCAGATTGCCCGCATGGCTGCTCGAAAACACATAATCGCCCGGCGTGATGCGCAGCACCTGCACTTCGTACAGCGCCTTCTTGTCCTTGCTCTTGGCGGTGAGCGAATAGGTCGTCGTGTCGCCGGTCTTCTTCCAGTCGCTGGGCCGATAGGCGAGGTCGCGAAGCTTCATGTCGTAGCGGTTGATCGAGACCGCGCCCGGATTGCGGGCGCTGCCTTCATCCGGCCGGCGGAAGCCGAAGACGATCGTCGCCTCGCCGGGAGTGACGGCGACCGGCACCTTGGGATCGACCTTCTTGCCCAGATACAGCGTGCCGGGCCCGGTGAGCGGCGCGTCGAGCTTGAGCTTGCGATCGGGGCCCACGGTGAAGCTGGTGCGCTCGGTGATCCCGCCCATCACCTGCTGCGCGCCGACGATCGAGTTGAAATAGGCCTCACGCTGGGCATCGGTCATCGCGCCGACCTTCGCGGCGGTATCCGACGGCACTTCGATCAGCCGCCAGCCCTTGATGAGCAGGCAGGCGCGGCGATTGGCGCGACGCTGCTTGCCCTGCGAGATCGCGCTGCCGATCAGGCCGCCGACGAGCCCGCCCGCCCCCGCCACGACGGGCGAGATGATCTGCGGATTGTAATAGACCGGGATCATGCCGCCCGGCGTGCGCGATCCGCGCGCGATCAGCCGGCAATCCTGCCAATCGGCGTCATATTGCGCGCGGGTGGCGCCGGGCTTGTTGTAGAAGCGGCTGTCCTTGAGATCGCGCGCCGCATCCTCGGCGATTTCCTCGGGCGTGTCGTCGGTCGCGGCGGGCTTTTGCGCCACCGGCGCGGGCTTGACCTCGTCGACATGGGCATAGGTCACTGCCTGGCCATGGGCCGATTGCACGCTGAACGCCGCGGCGACGGCCGCGGTCACAAAAAGCCTCGAGCGCATACATCCCCCCTAATTTTTGCGCATTCTGGAAGATGCAGGATTAACCAGCTTCGGAGTCCCGTCCAGACCGAGTTTCAACCGGTTACGCGCTATCTCAAACGTCCGGCAGCGCCTGCTCGGCAAGTCCCCAGCCCTGCAGCGCGCGGCCGGTGGCGCGCTCGATCAGCGTCGCGGTGTCCCGGATCGAGAAATGCCGGGGGCTGTCGATGTCGCGCAGCTCGCTCCAGGTCACCGGCGCCGCGACCGGCGCGCCTTCGCGGGCGCGGACGACATAGGGGAGCACGGCCGTGCTGCCGCGCTGGTTGCGCAGGTAATCGATGAAGATCCGGCCCTTGCGGCTGGCTTTCTTGAGGTTGGCGGTGAAGCGCTCGGGCTCCGCTTCGGCCAGCGCGCGGGAGAAGCGCTCGCAGAAGCTCTTCGCCGCGGGCCATTCCGCCTTCGGGGTGAGCGGCACCACGACATGCACGCCCTTGCCGCCCGAGAGCATCGGCCAGCTGGTCAGCCCCAGCTCGGCGAGATGCTCCTTTATGTCGGCCGCCGCCTTCTTCACGTCGTCGAAGCCCAGCCCCTCATCGGGATCGAGATCGAACACCAGCCGATCGGGCTTCTCGACATCGGCGACCAGGCTGCCCCAGCCATGGAACTCGATCGTCCCCATCTGGACGCAGGCCATGATCCCGTCGACGTCGCCCAGATAGAGATAGGGTTCGACCGACCCGTCCTTCTCTCGGATGTCGACATGGTGGACATGGTCGCCGAAGCTGCCGGCGTCGTGCTTCTGGTAGAAGCAGGCCCGCGCCCGGCCCTGCGGGCAGCGGACCAGGCTGATCGGGCGGTTGCCGAGCCAGGGCAGGGTGATGGGCGCGGTGGCGAGATAATAATCGGCCAGATCGCCCTTGGTGAGATCGTCACCGGGGAAGATCACGCGGTCGCGGCTGCTGATCCTGACGGCGGAGGCGGGGGCATCGGGCAGCTTTGCCGGCTTCTCGGCGACGACTTCCTTCGCCTGCTTGTCCTCGCGCAGGCCGATGAAGCTTGCGTGGCGGACGACATTCTCGGCGGTGAACTCGGCAAAGGCGATCTCGGCGACGAGCTTCGGCTGCACCCAATGCGCGCCGCGTGCCTCGACCTTGGGGACCTGAGCGGCGGGCTTGTCGGCGGCGATCTTGTCCAGGCGTTCGCGCAGGTCGTGCAGCGTATCGGTGCTGAACCCGGTGCCGACCTTGCCGGCATAGGAGAGGCCATCGGGACCGTTCAGCCCGAGCAGCAGCGAGCGGAAACCCCTGCCCTTCGCGCTGGACGGCAGCCAGCCGAGGATCACGAACTCCTGGCGGCGGATGCACTTGGTCTTGAGCCACGCCTTGGTCCGGGTGCCGCGATAGGGGGCATCGGCGCGCTTGGAGACGACGCCCTCATAGCCTTCGCTGCACATCGTCTCGAACAGCTTCTCGCCGCTGCCCAGCACATGCTCGGAAAAGTGGATGCGCCCATCGAGTTCCTTGGCGTCGGCGCCGTCGAGCAGTGCGCGCAGCCGTTCCTTGCGGGCGAGCTGGGGGAGCCTGGCCAGGTCCTCGCCGCCTTCTTCGAGCAGGTCGAAGGCGAACAGGGTGAGACCTTCGCCGCCGTTCGACAGTGCTTCCTGCAGCGTGGAGAAATCGGGCTTACCCTGCTTGAGCGCGACGATCTCGCCGTCGATCAATGCCGGGCCGGGCAGGCTGGCAGCGGCTTCGGCGATGCCGGGGAAGCGATCGGTCCAGTCGAGCCCGGTGCGAGTGAAGATCTTCGGCCCGCCCGTGCCGATGCTGAGCAGCGCGCGATAGCCGTCATATTTGACCTCATGCAGCCACTGGTTGCCGGTGGGCACGGTGTCGACCAGCGTGGCGAGCTGGGGGTTGCGGAATTTGGGGTTCTTCATTCCTCCCCGAGCTTTGCTCGTGGAGGGGCCGGCGCGCTCCGCGCCGGTTGCACCGTCGCGGGGGGGGGCGCGGCCCCGGCGCGCCGCGCGCCGCC
>JAEXLC010000003.1 GCA_023445495.1 Pseudomonadota bacterium
CCCCCCCCCCCCCCCCCCCCCCACTTCGAAACTCTGCCTGCGCAGTCCGATACTACGGGCTGTCGGGCGTGTCGTCGCTGTCGGCGAGCACAACGGCGCCACCGATGATGGCGACGGTCGCCAGAACGCCGATCAGAACGGCCGGAGCCAGCTCGCTCTTCTTGCTGGCGGCGGTCGAAGCGCGAACGCCCGACAGCGACAGCTTCGACGCGCTCGTCGGAGCGGCCAGAACGGGGGCGGTTGCCATCGAAGCGATAGCAGCAGCCGTAAGAAGCTTAGTGAACACTCTTTTTCTCCCTCTTTCGAGCTCTGGTGCTCTCGTCGGGCAGTCCTATGGCACAGGACCAGCCCAGTCGCAACACCGCAAACCTTGGTAACGGCGAGAAAGTTCCCGACGTGATCCTTTGGCAACACATGGTTCGGTTGCCCCGAACTCCGCTTCGCACTCGGCCAACCCGCACCAAGTGGTTACGCATTCGCCCTTAACGCGCCGCACCAGTATCGCCAAGGGGGTTAATGAAGTCTCTAGCCCGAAAACGCGTGAGATTCTTGACGGCTAGGGGCGGATTCCTGTGACGGTTTCGTTGCAGTCGGCTTGGTTTGAGGCCGGGTTTCGCCGCAAGGCCCGGCGATCTGTTGCTGCGCAGCACGGCGGCCGAATCGGCCGGATCGGTGCCGCGCGCGGGGATTTGGCGATGCCGTCTACCCGGCGTAGTTAGGCGGCCATGATCTCGCTGTTCCGCAATCGCCATGCGCACAATTTCGGCCTGCTGGCCGGCGTCTTCTCGCTTCTGGTGCTGACGGGTGCGTCCGCGCATGCCGACGATGCGGCGCTGTTCGAGGCGGTGCGCGCTGCCGATGCGCGCGTGGCGAGCATCGGCTGGCGGCTGGCTTCCGCCAATGCGAAGCTGTGCGACCGGATCGAGGCGGGGACCGGCCTGCAGATCCACACGCTGGATCAATTCGACGCGGGCGTGCGCGAATCGGCAAGGGCCCATTTCCATTTCGCGACGCCGGTCGCCGTGGAAGCTGTCGTTTCGGGCAGCCCGGCGGATCGTGCGGGGCTCTTGCCGGATGACTCGCTGGTACGGATCGGATCGGTCGATATTGCGGGGCTGGCCGGCAAGCCGAACTCAACCGATCGGCTGGTGGCGGCACAGCTCGCCATCGCGGCGTTGCCCGCGAACGTGCCGATCGCGGTCGAAGTCATTCGCGCAGGGGCTCCGCTGCGCGTAACGCTCCTGCCCGTGCCGGCCTGCAAGTCGCGCTTCGAGCTGGAGCTGGACGGCGGCTTTGGCGCGAGCGCGGATGGCACCATGGTCCAGATCGGGTCGGGCTTCCTCGACGATTATCCGGACGATCAGCTTGCTGCAGTTCTTGCGCACGAATTCGCGCACAACATTCTCCACCACCGGGACCGGCTGGCGGCGCGCGGCGTCGATTATGGTCTGCTCTCGGGCTTCGGCGCCAATGTGAAGTATTTTCGCCAGACCGAGGTCCAGGCGGACCTGTTGTCGGTCTATCTGCTCTCCAATGCCGGATATCCTCCGCGCGCGAGCGTCGCTTTCTGGAAGCATTTCGGGCCGAGCAAGGCCGGGGGGATATTGCGCAGCCGCTCGCATCCCGCCTGGCGCGACCGTGTCGCTACGCTCGAGGCCGAAGCCGCAAGGGTGGAGACTTTCTCCGCGCGGCCGGTGATGTCCCCGCTGCTCGCCGATCGCGACAAGCCGCTGGACGGCGACTGGCAATCGATCCTCGTGCGCGATCGCTGATGCCTTGCCTGGTCGCCTGCCATCGGGCGGGCGGCGTCGTGGTTGCGGCTTCCGGGCTTAGGCTTTAGGCAGGCGCCGATTCTTGGAGTGCGTGATGAAGGGTATCATCCTGGCGGGTGGCAGCGGCACGCGCCTCTTTCCGGCGACAATGGCGATTTCGAAGCAGCTGCTTCCCGTCTTCGACAAGCCGATGATCTATTATCCGCTGTCCGTACTGATGCTTGCCGGAATCCGCGACATCCTGATCATCTCCACCCCGCGTGACCTTCCGATGTTCGAGGCGCTGCTGGGCGATGGATCGAACTACGGCGTCAGCTTCTCCTACGCCGTCCAGCCCCAGCCCAATGGCCTGGCGGAGGCCTTCATCATCGGGGCCGATTTCGTCGGCAACGGCCCCAGCGCGCTGATCCTCGGCGACAATATCTATCATGGCGACAAGATGGGCGAGAAGTGCCGGGTCGCCGCGGAGATCGCGGCCAATGGTGGGGCCAATGTCTTCGCCTATCATGTCGAGGATCCCGAGCGGTACGGCGTGGTGTCGTTCGATCCGGAGACGGGCAGGGCGATGACCATCGAGGAAAAGCCCGCGAAGCCGCAGTCCAACTGGGCGGTCACTGGGCTCTATTTCTACGACAAGGATGTGGTCGATATCGCGAAATCGATCCGCCCGTCGCAGCGCGGCGAACTGGAGATCACCGACGTCAACCGGACCTATATGGAGCGCGGCGATCTCACCATTACCCGGCTTGGTCGTGGGTATGCCTGGCTGGACACCGGTACGCATGAGAGCCTGCACGACGCCAGCGCCTATGTCCGCACGATCGAGCATCGCACCGGCATCAAAATCGCCTGCCCCGAGGAGATTGCCCTGGAAATGGGCTGGCTGGACGGCGAGGCGGTCCTGCGCCGTGCCGCGGAACTCGGCAAGACCGGCTATGCCGACTATCTCAAGAAGCGGGTGGCCAGCCTAGCGTGACCCAGTTCCGTCGTCTTTCCATCGCCGATATTGTCGAAATCACGCCGCCCAGGCTCGGCGATCATCGCGGCTTCTTCTCCGAGGTCTTCAAGCGCAGCGCGTTCGAGGCCGAGGGCATCCATATCGACTGGGTGCAGGACAATCAGAGCTTCTCGGCAACCCCGGGGACGGTGCGCGGCGCACATTTCCAGGTGGCGCCGGTCGCGCAGGACAAGCTGGTCCGCGTGTTGCGTGGCGCGATCTACGACGTCGCGATCGACATCCGGAAAGGCTCGCCCACCTTCGGCAAATGGGCCGGGTGCGAGGTGTCGGCGGAGCGCTGGAACCAGCTGCTCGTGCCGCGCGGCTTCGCCCATGCCTTCATGACGCTCGTCCCTGATACCGAGGTGCTCTACAAGGTAAGCGCGCCCTATTCGAAGGCGCATGAGGGCGCGATCCGCTGGGATGATCCGGCGCTCGGCATCGACTGGCCCGATCTCGGCCCGGTGACGATCACCGACAAGGATCGGGATGCGCCGCTGCTCGCGGATTTCGACTCCCCGTTCACCTATGAGGCGGAGGCCCAGTGAAGACCATTCTCGTCACCGGAGGCGCGGGCTTCATCGGATCCGCAGTGGTGCGCCACCTGGTCCGCCAGGGCGTTCGCGTGATCAACCTCGACAAACTGACCTATGCCGGCAACCCGGCGTCGCTCAAGGCGATCGAGAACGCGGCCAACCATCGTTTCGTGCAGGGCGACATCGCCGACGTGCCGCTGGTCCTGGATCTGCTGCGCACCGAGAATGTCGACGGCATCATGCACCTGGCGGCCGAGAGCCATGTCGATCGCTCGATCGATGGTCCCGGAGCGTTTGTCGAGACCAATGTCGTCGGAACCTTCCGCCTGCTTTCCGCCGCGCTCGAATATTGGCGCGGGCTGGAAGGGGAGACAAAGGCGCGCTTTCGCTTCCATCATGTCTCCACCGACGAGGTCTTCGGGGATCTGCCGTTCGACAGCGGCATCTTCACCGAGGAGACGCGCTACAACCCGTCGTCGCCCTATTCGGCGTCCAAGGCGGCCTCGGATCACTTCGTCCGCGCCTGGCACGAGACCTATGGCCTGCCGGTCGTCCTCTCCAACTGCTCGAACAACTACGGGCCCTATCACTTCCCCGAAAAGCTGATCCCGCTCGTCATCCTCAATGCGCTCGACGGCAAGCCGCTGCCCGTCTTTGGCAAGGGCGAGAATGTTCGCGACTGGCTGTATGTCGAGGATCACGCCAAGGCGCTCGCCCTGATCCTGACCACCGGCAAGGTGGGGGAAAGCTACAATGTCGGCGGCCGCAACGAGCGGACCAACCTTCAGGTGGTGGAGACGATCTGCGACCTGCTCGATGTGCGGGTGCCGCTGGCGGATGGCACGTCGCGGCGCGCGCTGATCACCTTCGTGACCGACCGTCCCGGCCATGACCGGCGCTATGCGATCGATGCTACCAAGCTCGAGACCGAGCTTGGATGGCGGGCGGATGAGGATTTCGACACCGGGCTGGCGCGCACCGTGGACTGGTATCTCGAAAATCGCTGGTGGTGGGAGCCGATCCGCTCGGGTGCCTATGCGGGCGAGCGTCTCGGCAAGGGCGCGTGAGAATTCTCGTCACGGGCAGCGGCGGGCAAGTGGCGCAGAGCCTTGCCGAGCGTGCTGGCGGCCATGACCTGATATTCGCTGCCCGGCCCGATTTCGATCTCGCCGATCCGGCTTCGATCGAGCGGGTGGTGACCACCGTGCATCCGGACCTGATCGTTTCCGCGGCAGCATATACCGCGGTCGACCAGGCCGAGGACGAGCCGGCCCTGGCGATGGCGGTGAATGGGGAGGGGCCGGGCGTGCTCGCCCGTGCCGGTGCCCGGATCGGCGCGCCGATCATCCACCTGTCGACCGACTATGTGTTCGACGGGAGCCTAGACCGACCGTGGCGCGAGGATGATCCCGTCGCGCCGCTCGGCGTATACGGCGCAACCAAACTCGCCGGCGAGCAGGCGGTGCGTGCTTCGGGCGCGCGCCATGTGATCGTGCGGACGGCCTGGGTCTACAGCCCGTTCGGAGCCAATTTCGTCAAGACGATGCTCAGGCTCGCTGCAAGCCGCGATAGTTTGGGAGTAGTCGAGGACCAGCGCGGCTGCCCGACATCGGCCTTCGACATCGCCGATGCGATCCTGGGGATCGTCTCATCGCTGGAGCGCGACGCGGCAGGCACGCGGGACGGGGTCTATCATTTCGCAGGCACCGGCGAGACGAGCTGGGCGGGCTTTGCCCGGGCCATCTTCGCCCAGAGTGCTGCGCTTGGCGGGCCCTCGGCCGAGGTCAACGGCATTCCGAGCAGCGCCTATCCGACGCGTGCTAGGCGCCCGACCAATTCGACGCTCGACTGCGAGCGCTTCGCCGAAGCGTTCGGCATTCGCGCACCCGATTGGCGCGTGTCGCTCAACGAAGTGCTGCGTCGGCTTCTCGCCTAGCGCCGCAGCGTCAGGCTGGCGACGGTCGCCTCCATGCCGCTCTGGCTGTTTCCTCCCGACGCGACGATGTCGAAGAACTGGACCGGGCAGTCGTTCGGCACGGACACCATGGCCTTGGTCACCTTTGCCGAGCTGTCGAGCGCCCAGACCGCCTTGTCCCCATCCGGCCGCGCGCAACGCAGCTGCCAGCGAATGAAGCCGCCATCGCCGGCGTCGATGGAGGAGAGCTGCGCCTCAAAGGCATATCGGCCCGGCTTCAGGTAGAGGATCTTGGTCGCCACCGAAGCGAAGGTGCCTGCATTGGCGAGCAGCGACATGCTGACCCGATGATCGATGCCCGTGGAGAAGCTGCTTCCCGATTCCGGCTCGGTGGATACCTGCCATCCCATGGCGCCGAACTGACCGGATTGATCGCTTGCATCGAAGCCGATCCGGCCCAGCCGGGCGTCGCTGGCACCCGGCATGTGCAGATAGAGGCGGCGGGCGTCGGTGAAGAGGCGGTCATGGACGAGACGGCCCAGCAGCCCGACATCCTGCTCATGCGCGGCCTGAGGATCGGCCAGGCCACCCGATTCGAGGATGAGCGCGACAAGGGTCGGCAGATCCTTGCTGTTCAGATTGGCATAGCTGAGGAACGCGCGCGCCCAGGCCTGGTTTGCACGGATATAGGGACTGAGCGCGGTGCGGATGGCCGGATCGCCGATCGCGCCCAGCAGGACCGGGAACAGCGTGTCGTAGGCGCTAAGCTTGGTGCGCAGCGCGATGTCATAGTGGACGAGCGCAGTCTTCACGTCCTGGCGCTGCACCGCATCCTCGATCAGGAAGAACTGGGTGAGCGCATCGCGGCGCGACTGGCTGGCGGCAAGGCCGATCAGGGCCCGGGCGGTGTTCTCATCGCCCTTCGCGCTTGCAAGATAGCCGGCCACGCGAAGCGCGCGCGGATTGAGCGGTTGCTGGCGCAGGGCGTCGAGCGCGAGCGTCCGTGCTTCCTGGGGCGGGTCTTCCGGCTTGGCCAGGAGCAGTTGATCGGCGCGGCTGGCCAGGGCCGTGCTTTCATGTGGCATGAAGCGGAGTGCCAGCGCGGGGTTCTGCGTGCGCTTGGCCCCCGACACGGCGAGCGCCAGTGCGAGCCAGGTGGCGCCCAGGCCGAGCACGGCGACGATGGCGAGGCGTTGCAGGCTGACCTTCCGGAATTCGGGCAGCGCGAAGGGAAGGGCGGAGCGGCTGCGCCGGCGCGAAGAGCGGCGGTTCATCTCAACCCTCCATCCTGGACGTGGGCGGGGCAATGTTCGCTCGATCCTCCGCGGGCTCGGTGAACCACAGCGAGAAGACGGCGAAGAAACAGGCGAGCAGCGGCGTCCGCAGCGGATAGTCGGAGAAGCAGGCTATCGACAGCATGAGCAGCAGGATTCCGGCCATTCGCGCGGCCAGCAGCGAGCGCGACCTGTCGTCCTTGATGCGCCACAGGGCGACCGAGCGCCGCGCATAAAGCAAGCCCCCGGCCACGACCAGCAACAGGCCGGGCAGGCCGAAGGTCACGCCGGTCTCGAGGAAGTCGTTATGCGCGTGGTTGAGATAGAACAGGTTCAGGATATAGTCCGGCTCGGCGATCTGATAGACTTCGGCGAAGGAGCCGGAGCCGGAGCCGAACGGAAAATACTTCCAGAACATGCTCATGCTGATCTGCCAATATTCGAGGCGATTCTCGTTCTCGATGGATTGGCCGAGCAGGCGCTTGATCGCTTCCGCGCGTGAGAAATAGACGGTCAGCGCGACCAGCCCGACCAGGGCCGCCGTGCCGAGCGCCAGTGCCTTGTAGAGCGCTAGCTTCGATACGCGCCTGCCGCCGGACTTGAGCGATCGGTTGCCGTAGATCAGCAGCGCGACAACCAGGCCGACCAGCGAAATAAGGAGGGCGGATCGCGAGCCGGTCACGAGGATCAGCAGGAACGACAATATGCCCAGCGACACCGCGAGCACCAGGCGGATGCGGTGACGCGGATGATCCAGGCCGCCGAGCAGCAGCCAGAGGGCCAGCATTGGCGGGAGAATCGCGAGGAGCAGCGCGGCATGATTGCGATTGGCGAAGAGGCCGACGGCGCTGCCGTTGTTCGTCACGTCATAAAGGTAGAGCGGCCCGTCCGGGTTGCCGAGCAGCTGCAGCAATCCGAACAGGCCGGAAATGGCGCCGATCGCGATCAGCAGCGGCAGCAGCCGATACAGGTCCTGGCGGTTCAGCTGCACGCCCAGCAGCAGGACGGCGAGAGGCGCGAAAAGCGACAGCAGGGCGTGCCAGCCATTCATCGGCGTGAGGGTAAGCGGGCGCCAGCTGTCGCCCAGGCCGGTGATCCGGTCGATCCCGGCGAAGTCCTGCCGCCCGGGAAGCATGTGCCACAGGCCGGGTGGGAGCGGCACGACATGCAGCAGCGCCAGCGCGAACAGGGCGCCGAAGCCGAGGAACAGCCATTCGCGCCCCTTCAGGTCGTCACGCCGCAGCGTCAGCAGGGCGAGGGCGCAGGCGAGCACGGATAGCGGGCGCAGCACGATCAGCGAGTCCACGTCGACCCGCGACGCGCCGCCGGTAAAGGCAATTACGGCCAGGAAGATCACCAGAATCCAGAAGGTCGCTTCCGGCTTCTTTGTCGCGTGTGCGGCGCGCTTCATATCTGTGATCCATCAAATCTGCTGGAGTTCTTCAAATCACCGGGCGGCGTTGCCGTCCATTCCAGTTTCCCGTCGTTCGGTGATTCGTAAGTTCGGAATATATAGTCTGGTGTTTAAGTATCTGATTTTAATTGGTTTGAATCAATTTTTCAGATCTTCATCGCGGCGTTGTCGCTATCGTAGGGCCTTGGGGTTTGCAACCCTTGCCGGGGCGATGACCCGGCGGCCGGCCGGCGGTCTGCGCATGCATGCGGGGGATCCCCATGTGGCCGGCTCGACGCCCATTCCTGCCCGGTGCCTTGCTTCGGCGGGCTGCAAGTGAGGCCGCATGTGCCTGATATGAAAGGCGGTGGCGGCCCGCCGGCTTGCCACGAAATGGGGTGGAACTTGGTGCTGCTTTGAGCTAGCTGGCGGTCGAGGGGTGGGGCTCCCCGCGGAGCAGTGCTCCATGCCCGGAAAAGACAATACCGGCCGAGTTATGGGCCGTGGACAAGGATGGTATGTTGCAATCAACATCGCCTGAATGGGCTGCCGAGCCGCATGGCCCTGCAAGCGAGGAGCGTGCGTCGTTCGCTCCGCCGCTTCTGCTTCAGTACTGGCACGTGGTGCTTCGCTGGAAGTGGGTGATTGCCGGTATCATTGTCGCGGCAATGGTTGCCGGGCTGCTGGCGACCCTGCTGGCGGCGCCGCAATTCAGCGCGACCTCGCGGATCGAAATCAGCCGCGAGCAGAAGAAGGTCACCAATGTCGAAGGCCTTGAGGCCGCGAATGACCGCGACCTCGAATTCTTCCAGACCCAGTATTCGCTGCTGGAGGCGCGTTCGCTGGCCGAGCGTGTTGCGCGGTCGCTGCGGCTTGGCGAGAAGGATGCCTTCTTCGCGGCGCACGGCGTCAACCTGGCCGGGCAGGACAAGCAGAAGCGCGAGAAGATCGCGGTCAACCTGCTGCTCGGCAATATCGCGATCTCGCCGATCCGCGGTTCCTCGCTCGTCGACATCCGGTACACCAGCGGCTCGCCCGCGGTCTCGGCCGAGGTCGCCAATGCCTGGGGCCAGCAGTTCATCCTGCAGAGCATGGACCGGCGCTTCGCCTCCACCGCCGACGCGCGCAAGTTCCTCGAAGGTCAGCTTGCCAACCTGCGGGTAAGGCTGGAGACCTCGGAGCGTGATCTCGTCAACTATGCGGCGCAGCGCGGCATCGTTGCGCTCGGCAAGAGCAAGAGTGCCGATGGCCGCACTGAAGTCGATCGCACCCTGGTGTCGAGCGACCTCGAGGCGCTGAACCAGGCCCTGGCTTCGGCCACCGCCGACCGGATCGCAGCGGAGAGCCGGGCGCGGCAGCGCAATGGCGGCGCGAATACCGAGGCGCTGAACAACGCCGCGATTGGCGAGCTCCGCCAGAAGCGTGCCGAGATCGCCGCCGAATATTCCAAGATGATGGTCCGTTTCGAGCCCGGCTATCCGGCCGCCAAGGAGCTGGCCGAGCAGCTCAAGACGCTGGATGCGAGCATCGCGCGCGAAGAGAGCCGCGTGCTCACCAGCCGTTCCTCGGAGTATAACGCCGCCGTGGATCGCGAGGCGGAGCTTCGCGCCCGCGTCGATACGCTCAAGGCCGGGCTGACCCAGCAGCAGCAGGACAGCATCCAGTACAACATCTATCAGCGCGAGGCGGATACCAACCGCCAGCTCTATGACGGGCTGCTTCAGCGCTACAAGGAAATCGGTGTTGCGGGTGTCGGCACCAACAACATTTCGATCGTCGACGCCGCGAAGGTGCCGGATCATCCTTCTTCGCCCAATCTGATGCTGAACCTTGCGCTGGCGCTGATCGGCGGCCTGGGCGTGGCAGCGGTTGCGACCTTCGCGCTCGATCAGATCGACGAGGGCCTGCGGGATCCGAGCCAGGTCAATCGCCTGCTCCAGGTGCCGTTCCTGGGCAGCGTGCCGGATGTCGAGGACGGAGACGCGCTCAAGCAGCTGGTCGACGCGAAGTCGGCGCTGTCGGAGGCGTATCTCAGCATCCGGTCCAACCTGGCCTTCTCGACCGATCACGGCGTGCCGCGATCCCTCATGGTCACCAGCACCCGCCCGGCGGAAGGCAAGAGCACCACCAGCTTCGCGCTGGCGACGATCCTGGGACGCACCGGCAAGAACGTGCTCCTGATCGACGCGGACATGCGCGCGCCGTCAATGCATGCATTTGCCGAGCAGCCGAATACGGCGGGCCTGAGCAACCTCCTTGCCGGGGAGAATGACTGGAAGCAGTATCTGCTCCCGACGAAGATGAAGGGGCTGAGCCTGCTTCCCTCGGGCCCGACGCCGCCGAGCGCCGCGGAACTGCTGAGCAGCGATCGCATGATCTCGCTCGTTCGGCAGCTGACCGAGCATTTCGATCACGTCGTCATCGATTCGCCCCCGATCCTGGGCCTTGCGGACGCGCCGTTGCTGGTGCGTGCGGTTGAAGGTGGCGTGTTCGTGGTCGAGGCGGATGGCGTGGCGGTTCGCGGCGTGAAGGCATCGCTGGCGCGTCTGCACTCGGTGCATGCGCATGTCTTCGGTGTGATCCTTACCAAGCTTCAGCGTCGCCAGGCAGGCTATGGCTACGGCTATGGCTATGGTTACGGCTATGGCGACGGTGCGGAGGAGCGGACGGGCTGACGGCCCGTCGCTCGCCGTGCTTCGGCACTTCCACGCTTTTCCTATCTGGCCGGCCTTTCACCGGGCATCATAAATTCAAGGGCTTGCTCCTAGTATGAAGGCAAATTCGAACATTCTCGTCACGGGCGGCACAGGCTCTTTCGGGCATACGTTCGTTCCGATGACGCTGGCCAAGTACAACCCGAAGCGCATCATCATCTTCTCGCGGGACGAGATGAAGCAGTGGGAAATGGCCAAGCTGTTCAAGGACGACGAGCGCGTTCGGTTCTTCATCGGCGACGTGCGCGACAAGGAGCGCCTGTACCGTGCGCTCGACGGGGTCGACTATGTCGTCCACGCCGCAGCCACCAAGATCGTGCCGACCGCAGAATATAATCCGTTCGAGTGCGTGAAGACCAACGTGACCGGTGCGATGAACCTCGTCGATGCCTGCATCGACAAGGGCGTGAAGCGCGTCGTGGCGCTTTCGACGGACAAGGCGAGCAGCCCGGCCAACCTGTACGGTGCGACCAAGCTCGTTTCGGACAAGCTGTTCATCGCCGGGAATTCCTATGCGGGAGGCGAGGGCACCCGCTTCGGTGTGGTCCGCTACGGCAATGTGATGGGCTCGCGAGGATCGGTGATCCCGTTCTTCATGTCGATCCGCGACAAGGGCGTCCTGCCGATCACCGACGAGCGGATGACCCGCTTCATGATCTCGCTCGAGCAGGGCGTCGAGCTGGTGTGGCATGCGTTCGACGACATGGAAGGCGGAGAGATCTACGTGAAGAAGATCCCGTCGATGAAGGTCACCGACGTCGCATCGACGCTCGCCCCCGAAGCACGCCAGGAAGTGGTGGGCATCCGCCCTGGCGAGAAGCTGCACGAGCAGATGATCAGCGAGGAAGATTCCTACTTCACCTACGAATATCCCGAGCATTTCAAGATCCTGCCGGCGATCAACAACTGGGGCGAGAGCCAGAGCCGGATCAAGGACGGGAAGAAGGTGCCGGAGGGCTTCAGCTACACCAGCGACAACAACCCGGAGTGGATGAGCCCGGACGCACTCAAGAACTGGGTCAGCGCCAACGCGGACAAGATCGGAAAGATCTGACGATGATCCCCTATGGCCGGCAGGATATCTCCGACGAGGACGTCGCCGCGGTCGTTGCGACGCTGAAGTCCGATTGGCTGACGCAGGGCCCTGCCATCCCGGCTTTCGAGCAGGCGGTCATGGCTGCCTGCGACGCGCCCTATGCGGTCGCGGTGAACAGTGCGACCTCGGCCCTGCATATCGCCTGCCTGGCGCTGGGCGTCGGGCCTGGCGACACCGTCTGGACGGTGCCGATCAGCTTCGTCGCCTCGTCGAACTGCGCGCTCTATTGCGGGGCCGGCATCGATTTCGTCGATGTCGATCCGGTGACCGGCAACATCGATCCGGCCGCGCTCGAAGCGAAGCTGATCGAGGCCGAGCGCAGCGGCGCGCTGCCCAAGGTGCTGATCCCGGTGCTCTATACCGGCCGGCCGCACGACCAGGCGCGCGTCCACGCGCTCTGTGTGCGCTACGGCGTCAGGATCATCGAGGATGCCAGCCACGCGATCGGCGGTCGCGGCGAGGGCGGCGAGCCGGTGGGCAGCTGCCGCTGGTCCGATATCACCATATTCAGCTTTCACCCGGTCAAGATCGTCACCACCGCCGAGGGCGGTATGGCAATGACCCGGGATCCGGAGCTGGCGACCCGGCTTCAGGACCTCCGCTCGCACGGCATCACCAAGGATCCGGCGCGGATGGTCGAGCCCGATGCGGGCGGCTGGTATTATGAGCAGCACAGCCTCGGCCTGAACTATCGCATCACCGATCTGCAGGCGACGCTCGGCATCAGCCAGATGCAGCGGCTGGCGCCTTTCATCGAGCGCCGCAACCAGATCGCGGACCGCTATGACGCGCTGCTCGCGGAGTTCCCGCTGGGCCGGCCGCCGCTCGAGCGCGGTACCGGCGCCGTGTCGGCCTGGCATCTCTATGTGATCCAGCTCGATCCCGCGAACGACGGCGCCGTCCGGCGGGCATGGTTCGACGGGCTGCGCGCGCGCGGGATCGGCGTGCAGGTCCATTATATTCCGATCCACTATCAGCCCTATTACCAGCAGCTCGGCTTCCGGCGCGGCATGTTCCCGGCGGCGGAACGCTTCTACAATGGCGCGCTTTCGATCCCGATGTTCGCCGCGATGACCGATGCCGAGCAGGACCGGGTGGTCGCCGCGATTGGAGAAGTCGCCGGTGAGACCCGCTGAGCCCAGCGCTGCCGGGTTGGTGGAGGCGGGGACGTCCGTATCGCGTATCGGGCTCGGCACCGTCCAGTTCGGGCTCGATTACGGGATAACGAACAGCGCAGGGCGGCCGGAGCAGTCCGAGGTCGAACGCATTTGCCGCACGGCGGCCGATGCCGAGATCGACACGCTAGATACCGCTTGCCTCTACGGCGCTTCCGAAGCGGTGATCGGTGCAACCCGGGCGGCCGATGCGCTTCGTGTCGTCACCAAGACTCCCAAATTTTCCGCGATGGAGTCGGCTGCAGAGGCGGCACAGGAGTTGCGGTCGAAGTTGCAAGTCTCGCTCGATCGGCTCGGTCGCCCGTCGGTCGATGCCCTGCTGTTCCATGAGGCCGAGGATCTGCTCGGTCCCCATGGCGAGGTGCTGTGGCGGGCGATGGAAGAGATCCGCGACGCGGGTTTGGCCGGCAAGATCGGCGTCTCGGTCTATCATGGCCGCCAGATCGATGCCGCGCTCGATCGCTATCCCCTCGAAATCGTACAGATCCCCTTCAATCCGCTCGATCGACGCCTGATCGAAGGCGGCCAGATCGAGCGGCTGTCGCGCGCCGGCGTCGAGGTCCATGCGCGCTCGCTGTTCCTCCAGGGATTGCTGCTCCAGGCGCCGGGGCTGATCGAGCCGCGTTTCGGCGTGCTGCGCGACGCGGTTGCCGAGATGCAGGGCTGGGCGGCGGAACAGGGGCTGACCCCGCTTCAGGGCGTGCTCAGGCTGGCGATGGCGGAGCAACGGATCGACCGGTTCATTGTCGGCGTAACCTCGGCCCGCGAGCTTGAAGATATTGTTTCCGGTGCCCAATCTGGGCAGGGAGCGTATCAACCGACCGAATTTGCTAGCAGCGTGCCCCTGGACCCGCGGTATCTCGATCCGTCGAGATGGGCGGAACTCGGCTAGGGCCATCGCTGCATTGAAAGGATTGACGTGAACGACCTCAAGAAATGCGGCGCGTGCCTGCTGCCCGAGACCTACGAGACGATTGAATTCGACACGAAGGGGACGTGCAACGTCTGCCGCAACAAGGTCGTGCGCGACGAGAAGATCGACTGGGCGGCGCGCAAGCTGCAGCTCGATGCGCTGGTCGAGCAGCATCGCGGCAAATATGATTATGACTGCATCGTGCCGTTCTCGGGCGGCAAGGATTCCACCTACACGCTGTGGTACCTGATCAACGAGTACAAGCTGAAGCCGCTGGTCGTGCGTTTCGACCATGGTTTCATGCGCGACACGCTCGAAGAGAACAACATCCGCACCTTCAAGAAGCTGGGCTGCGACGTCATCAGCTTCACGCCGAACTGGAAGCTCGCCAAGCGGCTGATGCTCGAGGCGCTGCGCCGCAAGGGCGACTTCTGCTGGCATTGCCACACCGGCATCTTCTCCTACCCGATGCACATCGCGGTGAAGTTCAACGTGCCGCTGGTGTTCTGGGGCGAGCCTTCGTCGGAATACACGCAGTATTACGATTATGCCGATGACGAGATCGAGCAGGTCGACGAGACGCGCTTCAACCGCTTCGTGAACCTGGGGATCACCGCCGAGGACATGTACGGCATGATCAAGGACGACTTCCCGGTCGAGCCGCGCGATCTGCTGCCCTACACCTATCCGAACCTGCGCGATCTCAAGAAGCTGCGCTACAATTCGGTCTGCCTCGGCTCCTACATCCCCTGGGACGTGAAGAAGAACGTCGCGATCATCCAGGAGGAGCTCGGCTGGAAAGGCGACCAGGTCGAGGGCATGCCGTGGGAGGAATATCCCTACGAGAAGATCGAATGCTACATGCAGGGCATGCGCGACTACATCAAATATCTGAAGCGCGGCTACAGCCGCGTGAGCCAGATGGTAGCGCTCGACCTGCGCAACGGCCGCATCTCGAAGGAGCATGGCCAGGAGCTGGTCGACCAGTTCGAAGGCCGCAAGCCGCCTTCGCTCGAGCTGTTCCTCGACTATGTCGGTCTCAACGAAACCGAGTTCAACGAGATCGTCGGCAATACGGTCGTGCCGCCGAACAAGCCCGATTTCCAGAAGAACGAATGGGCGCCCAAGACCTGGGACTTCGATCGCTGGTATCGCGAAGACTCGGCCGACAAGAAGGACTGAGCACGCGGGAGGGCGGTCGATGACCGACGCAATGCATTTCGGGTCGGTCGAGCGGCTTGCGCTGTTCGGCGGGTCGTGGATCGTCGCCGCGCTGCTTCCGGAGCTGGCGCGGCGGCCCTGGGACGTGAAGCTGTTCACCAGCCCGCGGCATCTCGTGGATATCGTCAATCCCGAAGGGGAGACGCTTGAGCAGGTGCTGGCCCGGACCGGCACCGCCTGGCATTCGACCGAGGCGATCAACGAGGATCCCGAGGCGCTCGCCTTTGCGGGGGAACGCACGCTCGGCATCGCATTCGGCGCGGCGTGGAGCTTCACGCCGGATTTCTCGGCGCGGTTCGCGGGTCGGCTGCTCGACTTCATGGGCATCGCGCTCCCCGAGTACCGGGGCGGCGCGCACTACACCTGGCAGATCCTCAACAATGATCGCCGCGGCACCTGTAACCTGCAGGTGGTACTCGGTGGCGAGGAGACGTTCCACCGCGGCCCGCTGATCCGGAGCGGCAGCTATCGCCAGCCCGATACGGCCCGCACCCCGCAGGACTATTTCGCGACCGCGGTGGCCGAGGAGCGGGCGTTCGTTGCCGCATTCCTCGATCAGGTCGAGCGCGGCGAGCATTTCGAGCAGCGCGCGCTCGACGAGGCGGAGGCGAGCCACTTTCCCTTCCTCTACACCAAGGTGCATGGCTGGATCGACTGGTCGTGCAGCGCGGACGAGGTCGATCGTTTCATCGGTGCGTTCGGCGATCCCTATCCGGGGGCCTCGACCTATTGGCGCAAGCGCCGGGTGTTCCTGAAGGATGCCCGACGCGAGGCGGGTAGTTTCCATCCGTTCGCCAAAGGGCTGGTGTTCCGCAACGATGCGCGCGGCGTCTGGATTGCGCTGGCTGACGGTGCGGTGCTGGTGCGCCAGATCGTCGACGAGGCAGGTGAGGACCTGACGTCTTCGATCGCGGTCGGCAGCCGGTTTGTTACGCCTGCGGCGACGCTCGACGAGGCGCTGGCTTCCGAGATCGTCTACAGCGCCTCGGGGCCCGTAGTGGAGAGGACGCTGCCATGACCCTGAAGCTCAATCTCGATGCGACGCGCGATCCCCGGATCGAAGGCGAGCGCATCTACCTGCGCCGCCTCAACGCCGGGGACGTGTCTGCCGACTATCTCCAGTGGATGAACGCGCCCGAGATCAACCGTTATCTCGAATCGCGCTTCTACGAGCATACGATGGAAAGCCTGCACGGCTTCGTCGCCGCGATGGCGGACGATCCGTACAACCTGTTCACCGGCATCTTCCTGAAGGACGGCGACCGCCATATCGGCAACATCAAGCTGGGGCCGATCAATCCCTATCACGGCTATGCCGATATCGGCCTGCTGATCGGCGACCGCGCCAGCTGGGGGAAGGGCTTCGCCAGCGAGGCCATTGGCATCCTGACCGATTTCGCCTTCGACCAGGTGGGCCTGCACCGCTGCACCGCGGGCGCCTATGCCGACAATGAAGGCTCGTCGCGCGCGTTCGAGAAATGCGGCTATATCCGCGAGGGTATCCTCCACAACCACTGGCTTTCCGACGGCAAATTCCAGGACGGAGTCTGCCTCGGCAAGGTCAATCCCAGGGCATTTGACGCGTGAGCACGATCCGCAAGGTCATCGAAGACGTTTACATGTGGGACATGGCCCCGGTTTCCCCCGACGGGGACCGGCTGGTCGCGCGGTTGCAGGAGGAGCTGCCGTTCGAGGTGCGCTCGTTCGCCAGCGGCACCGAGAAGAATGGCTGGGGCATCCCCAACAGCTGGCACTACGGCAAGGCCGAGATCCGCAAGGACGGCAAGCTGATCTATGACGGCCGCGCACACCCGCTCGGCGTCGCTGGCTATTCGCCCTCGGTGCACAAGACGGTGGGGCTAGAGGAGCTGAAGGACCATCTCGTCTATTCGAACGAGTGGCCCGAGGACCTGGTCTTCCACTGCACGCATTTCTTCCGCCCGCTCGAGCGCGAATGGGGCTTCTCCGTGCCCAAGGTGCTGTTCGATGCGCTGGAGGAGGGCGACTATGAGGTTCTGATCGAAGCGGTCGAGCAGCCGGGCCATCTGCGCGCGCTCGAATATAGGCTGCCGGGCACCAGCGACGAGGAGATATTCTTCCACGCGCATAGCTGCCACCCGGGCCAGGCGAACGACGACCTGTCGGGCGTCGCCTGCGGGATCGAGCTGTTCAAGCGGCTGGCGAAGCGTGCCGACCGCAAATACACCTATACGCTGCTCGTCTCGCCCGAGCTGTTCGGCTCGTTCTTCTGGCTGGACTCGCTGCCCAAGGAGCGGGTGGCGAAGCTCAAATATGGCGTGATGCTCAAGTCGGTCGGCAACGACGCGCCGATGAAGCTGCAGCTGAGCTATCCGGGCGATACGATGATCGACCTGGCGGGGCGCAACGCGCTGCGCTCGGTGCAGGGCGAGTTCGTCGAGGGGCCGTTCCGTCGCGTCTATGGCAATGACGAGACGATCTTCGAGGCGCCGGGATACGAGATCCCGACGATCTCGCTTACCCGCTATCCCTTCCCGGAATATCACACCAGCCGCGACGTGCCGGAGATCATGCCGCACGAACGGCTGGAGGAAACGGTCGGCATCCTTGAGCGGCTATGCCATTCGCTCGACAACAACCATCGGTTGCAGCGCCATTTCGAAGGCCTGCTGGGCCTCAGCCACCCGCGCTACGACCTGTACCAGCGCTATTACAACCCGGCCGAGCGCGACAGCCCGGGGCGCGGCGCGCAATATGACTGGCACTATCTGATGATCGACATGTTCCGCGATCTCGATGGCCAGATCGGCCTGCTGGAGATCGCCGAACGGCACAAGCTGCCCTTCGACAAGGTGCTCGAATATTTCACCAAGTTCCGGGATACCGGCGCGATCAGCTTCGTCGGCTAGCGGGCAGGCCCGGCCGGCGGGCGCGGGAAGCCTATCCCCGCGCCTTGATCCAGTGGTTCACATAGGGATCATAGCCGGTCGGATCCGCCTTCAGCTTGCCCTTCCTGACGAAGCAGGAGGGGATGAGCGTGTAGCGCACCTGGAGGATCAGGCGGCGGTTCGCCTTGGGCAGCTCGCCCTTGTGGATGCCGAACGTGTCTTCCAGGAACGTTGTCCCGAAAGGCCCGGTGAAGCGCATGATCTCGTCGGGCGTATGCGCCGCCTCGACTTCCGCGTCGCTCAGCCGCACGCCTTCGGCCAGCAGCTTCTGCGAGCGGTGGCTGCCCTTGACGAACATGTGCGGGCCGTCCGCGTCGCCGACATCGGTGAGGTAGATGAACAGCTTCACGAAGCGGATCGCGTCATTGTCGCGGTGGAAGTTCTGCGCCTCGCGGGGGGCAGGGCGATCGGGGAGAGACCACCAGGCCTCCAGATCGTTGATCAGCGGCTTGCAGCCCAGATACTCGGACACGACCTGCAGCACCTCCGGATCATTGGCGATCTGGATGACTTCCGGCAGGGTCTCGGGCTCAAGGACGTTGACGACATTCGCTTCGGCCGGTGCGTCGTCGAGCGCGAAGGTGCCGCGCTCGGGGTGATAGGGGTCGAAGCACTCCCGGGCGAGAAGCTTGTCGCGGACCCGGGTCAGCAGCTCGTTCGAATAGGCGCCGGGCAGCATCACGAAACCGTCGCGCTGCAGCTCGGCGGTCTGCGCGAGCGCCTTCTGGCTCGCCTTGATCTTCGCGGGCTTCATCCGTGCCAGGAAGCGGCTCACCGCCGCGCGCTTGCCCGGGTCGCGCAGGCGGAGCAGCGCCATGTGGCGGATGCCGTGCAGGCCCCAGAACGGGTTCACGATGTAATCGAGCTTCGCCATGGTTCAGCGGACCTTGAAGAGCGGCTGGAGCGGCTCGCAGCGCAGCCGCTCCACAGCATTGCCGTCGGCACGGGCGTCGCGCAAGATCGGGAACACCTCGTCATAGACCGCGAGCAGCGCGTCGATATCGGCATCGCTGTGCGCGAACGAGATGACATGGGTGCCCACCATCAGGATGCCGCGCGCCAGCACTTCCTGCAGGAACAGCGTCTTGAGCTCGAAGCCCTTGGCATCGGGCAACTCGGCGATCGTCAGGAACGTCCAGCTCGGATGGCCGACAATGCCCAGGAAGTCGCCGCAGCGATGCTTGTCGATCAGGGCCTTCACGCCGTCGATCAGGCGGGTGCCCTGGCGCTCGAGCGCCGCCGGCACATTCTCGCGCTCCAGCTTCGCCATCGCCGCCTTGGCCGCGGCGAGCGAAAGCATCTCGCCACCCATGGTGAACGAGAAGAACACATGCTCGAACTCGGCCATCACATCCGCCCGGCCGACCACGGCGGACAGCGGATAGCCATTGGCAAGGCCCTTGCCGAAGCAGGCGAGGTCCGGCGTGACGCCGAACAGTTCCTGCGCGCCGCCCTTGGCGAAGCGGAAGCCGGTGATCGTCTCGTCGAATACCGAGATCGCGCCATGCTCGCGTGCCAGATCGACCACGCCCTGGAGGAAGCCTTCGACCGGCCAGGTAGTGTTCATCGGTTCGAGGATGACCGCGGCGAACTCGCCCGGATGCGCTTCGAGCGCGGCGCGGAGCGAAGCCAGGTCGTTATACTGGAAGGGGTGGGTGAGGTCGCGCGTGGCCTTGGGCACGCCCTTGTTGCGCGCGGTCGAGCCGATGTACCAGTCCTGCCAGCCATGATAGCCGCACACCGCCACCCGGTCGCGACCGGTAAAGGCGCGGGCGGCGCGGATCGCGCCCGACGTGGTATCCGACCCGTTCTTGCCGAAGCGGACCATCTCGGCGCACGGCACCAGCTCGACCAGCTTCTCGGCAACTTCGATCTCGATCTCGTTCGAGATGGTGAAGATCGTGCCCTTTTCGAGCTGCGCGGCGACGGCGGCGTTGATGTCCGGATCGCAGTGGCCGAGCGTCACCGCGCAAAGCGCGCTGTTGAAGTCGATATACTCGTTGCCGTCGACGTCCCAGGTACGCGAGCCCTTGGCATGGGTGGCGAAGAAGGGCGCCGCACCGCGCGGATACTGGGTCAGGCTCTTCGAGAAGGTCTGCGCGCCGAGCGGGATCACGCGCAGCGCGCGGGCCAGCAGATCCTCGGAAGCGGTATAGTCGCGGGTCACCGTGTTCTTCATTTGCTCTGGCTTTCGGTCTCGGCTCGTTCGGATTTCAGCAGGCCTTCGTTGCGCGCGAAGCCCGTGTTGAGGTCGGCAAGCTCCGGCCGCGCCTCAAGAAGGGCGAGGATGTCGGCCGTGGTGAAGGCGGGGTTGGCGGCATGGAGCGCGTCGTAGATCGCGCAGGCAAAGGCATAGTCGCCCGGCTCGTCCACGGTCCAGCGCAGCGCCGACAGGTCGCGGTCATTCTCATAGGAACCCAGGCGGAAGCGATCGGGCCGGGTGGTGATGAACGGCATCACATGCTCGCGCTCGAGCGGGCGGGCGGCCTCGCGCCAGGCGGTTTCGATCGCCGCGAAGGTCGCCACCTCGACGTCGAGCCCGTCGGGCCAGGTCGGGTTGATCGTGTTCGAGGCATAGTCATAGCCGCCCTCGACCGCGAATTCGATCACCTGGTCGATCACGTCCCAATCGGCCAGCGGGCAATCGCCGGTGACGCGGACGACGTGGCTCGGCGCATGCGGCGCCGCGGCCTGGTAATAGCGATCGAGCACATCGTCGAGCGAGCCGCGATAGCTGCCGATCCCCAGCTTGTCGGCAAGCTCGGCGACCGCGGCATCCTCGGGCCGGTCGCTGGTCGCCAGCACGAGCCCGTCGATCCGCCTGGCGCGGAGCAGGCGCTCGATCTGCCGCTCGAGCATCGGGGCGCCGGCCATCGGCAGCAGCACCTTGCCCGGCAAGCGCGAGGAGGATGTCCGGGCCTGAAGTACGCCGAGGATCATGGGATCAGACAACCTTGAAGTTGAGGCCGTAATTGGTGAGGAACGCCTTGGCGCGGATCGGATTGGAATCCGAGAAGTTGAACAGGCTGCCGCATGCGACCGCGCTGACATCCGTCTCCAGGAACACGTCCTTCAGATGGTTGTAGTTCCCCGAGCCGCCGGCGGCGATCACCGGAATGGTCGATGCCGCCTTGGCCTGGCGGATGAGCTCGATGTCATAGCCCTGCATGGTGCCGTCGCGATCGATCGACTGGATCATCACCTCGCCGGCACCGGCCTCGATGCAGCGGCCGATATGGTCCGCGAGCGTGATCTCCTCACGTGACCGGCCGCAATCGGAATAAAGCTGGTAGCGCCCGGCCTGCTCGTCCCAGCGGGCATCGACGCTCAGGATCACCGCCTGCGCGCCGAACGTATCGGCGGTGGAGGTTATCAGGCTGCGGTCGCGATAGGCGGCGCTGTTGATCACCACCTTGTCCGCCCCGGTGCGGATCAGCTCGGCCGCGTCTTCGGCCGAATGGATGCCGCCGCCCATCGCCATCGGCATGAAGCTGACCTCGGACACGCGCTCGATGACGGAGCGGAGCGCGTCGATCGACCGGTTCTCGCGGGCGATGTTGAGGAACACCAGCTCGTCGGCATATTGGGAGTTGTAGACGCTCGAGCTCTTCACCGGATCGCCGACATCGCGCCACTCGCCGAACTGCACCGTCTTCACGAGGCGGCCGCCGAGCAGAAGCTGGACCGGAATGATGCGCTTCTTCAGCATTTGCCGTCCCACAGGCAGAAATTCTCGATCAGCTTGAGCCCGTTCGCCTGGCTCTTCTCCGGATGGAACTGGAAGCCGATCACATTGTCGCGGGCGACGATCGAGGCGAAGGCGACGCCATATTCGGTCTCGCCCAGAAACTCCTCGTCATGCTCGGTGAACAGGCCGTAGCTGTGCACGAAATAGAAGTCGCGGCCGGGCTTCACGTCCTGCAGCACCGGGTGCGGGAAGCGGAACCTGACCGTGCTCCACCCGACATGGGGCAGGAGCTGGCCGTCGTCGGGCAGCCGCTCGACCCGGCCATGCACCAGGCCCAGGCCGGGCGTGTCGCCTCCCTCAACCCCGCGCTCGGCGAGCAGCTGCATGCCGGCGCAGATGCCGAGCACCGGCCGGCCGGTCCCGGCAAAGGCGCGGATGCGATCCGCGATGCCCTGGCTCTCGAGATGGCCCATCACCGCGGTGAAATTGCCGACGCCGGGGACGATCAGATGGGTGAGGTCGTCGAAATCGCCATTCCCATCGACGAAGACGGGATCGAAGCCATTCTCGTACACCGCGTTGTAGGCCGAGCGCAGATTGCCCATCGGCATCCGCAAGATCCCTATGGTTGGGTCCGAAGTCATTGGAATGAGAGTGCTCGGTCTCCAGAGGTGTTTCGGCTATAGGGGCTTGCCAGTGCAAGGCAAGTGCTGCCATCGCGCCTGACATGCCAATCGAGCAGCCTTCCAGCAGGCCGATGCGGATCCTGTTCCGCGTGGACGCATCGCCCCAGATGGGCGGCGGCCATGTGATGCGCTGCCTCACCCTGGCAGGGCAATTGATGGCGGCCGGTGCCGAGGTGACCTTTGTCGCCGCGGCGATCACCGATCCGCTCCGCACGCTGGTTCACAATGCCGGGGTCCGCCTGATCGCGATAGAGCCCGCGCGCGGCTCGGCGCATGGCGCGCAGGATTGGGACCGGGCGAGTTGGCCCGAGCCGGTGCAGCTGGAGGATGCGGCGCGAACCGCCGCGCATCTCGCCGGCACGGGCTGCGACTGGCTGGTGCTCGATCATTATGGTCTGGACCGCTGCTGGGAGGCGGCGCTGCGTCCGCATGCCGGGCGGATCGCGGTGATCGACGATCTCGCGAACCGGCCGCACGACTGCGAATTGCTGCTCGACCAGACCTATGGACGCGAGGAAGCCGACTATCGGCCACTCGTCGGGCCGGATGCGGAACTGCTGATCGGCGCCGGCTTCGCGCTGCTGCGGCCCGAATTCGGGCAGGCCCGGGCGGAGGCGCTGGCGCGGCATCAGGCGCCCGGGCGCGTCGAGCGGATACTCGTCTCGCTCGGCATGACCGATGTCGGCGGGCTGACCGAGGTCGCCGCCCGCGCCGCCCTTGCGGTCACCGACGCGCATATCGACATCGTGCTGGGCAGCGCGGCGCCGACGCTTGGCGCGCTGCGGGATTTCGTGTCCGGAAATGATCGGCTCACCCTGCATGTCGATACCGACCGGGTCTGCGCGCTGATGGTCGCGGCCGACATGGCGATCGGCGCGGCGGGGACGACGAGCTGGGAGCGATGCTGCCTGGGGCTGCCGGCGCTCACCTTCGCGATTGCCGGAAACCAGCAGACGATCGCCGCGAAGCTGGCCGAGGCCGGGGCGATAGACTTTCTCCGGGATATGGATAGCGCGAGCATCGCGGCGGCGATTGCGCGGCTGGCGGGGGATTTCGGCCGGCGCGCCGCGCTGGCCCGCACTTCCGCCGCGATTTGCGACGGGACGGGCGCAGCGGCGGTCGCTGCCCGATTGATCGAGGCTGGGGATAGCGCTGCCGCGGCAGGAAAGGGGGCCTGATGGACCGTGTGACGATATTGTGCAGCGATCCCGCGCATCCGGTGAATGCGTGGCTTGAGCGCTGGATGGCCGCGGTCGCCGATCGCGCCGAGGTGACCTTGGTCCGCGACGTGGCCGAAGTCGGCGAGGGGGACTTCCTGTTCCTGATCGCCTGCCACCAGATCGTGAAGCAGCCGGTGCGCGATCGCTTCGCCTATACGCTGGTGGTGCATGGCAGCCGGCTGCCCAAGGGGCGGGGCTGGTCGCCGCTGGTGTGGCAGATACTCGAGGGCGAGAACGAATTGCCGCTGGCGCTGATCAATGCCGGCGAAGGCGTCGATACGGGCGATATCTGGCGGATCGAAACAATCCCGCTCGACGGTACCGAGCTCAACGACGAGATCCAGGATAGGATCGCGGAGGCGACTACCGGGCTGATGCACTGGGCGCTCGCCAATTGCCGCGTGAGCGCACCGCGCGCGCAGGAAGGCGAGCCCAGCTATTATCCGCGCCGTCGTCCGTCCGACAGCGAGGTCAAGCCCGAGCAGAGCCTTGCCGAGATCTTCGATTTGCTGCGGGTTGCCGATCCGCAGCGCTATCCCGCCTGGTTCGATATGCGCGGGCAGCGCTATACCCTGACGATCGCCAAGGCCGAGTAGCTTGGTTGACAGCCAAACCGTCCCCTTTTACCTGCTCGACCGCGCCATTTGCGGCGTCCAGCTGCCAATGACGGTGTATTCTGTGGCGCACGCACGTCGTCTCTCCGCCATGGCCTTCGGTCACTCCTTTGCACAGCTAAGATAATGGCCGCATCCACCCAAAAGAAATTCATCCTCCTGATAAACTCCGCGCCGTTCAGTCGCGAGTATTTCTCGGAGCTTGGCCGGTCGCTCGACAGGGCAGGCGCGGCGGTGAGCTATGTGCTGGATTCGCACGTGACCGACGTGATGAGCGGGCAGGGCGCCAGCCTGCCGCACAGTCACTATTTCACGGATTTCTGCCAAGCCTGGAAGCAATCGGGGGCACCGCTGCCGGCGGCATCCGACCTGAGCTGGGGCTCGCTCCTTTCCGATTTCGATCGGTTCCTGACCTATGGCCTCACGCCGCCGTTGAAGAAGAGCGGCGCGCTCGACCATGATGCGCTGCTGGTGCTGCTCGAGGCCTTTTTCGAGAAGGTCTTCGACGAGGTCCGGCCTGACGCGCTGGTCTATGAGCCGATCAGCAACAGTTTCGCGATCGCCGCCTGGCGCGCCGCCCAGCGTCGCGGGATCCCATTCTTCAGCGTTCAGCCCGGCCGCATTCCCGGCCGCTATATCGAAGTCAGCCCGACCGGCGCGTTGCGCGATCATGTCGCGCTCGGCGGCTTGCTGGCCGATGTCCGCCGGGATGGCGTCTCCGCCGAAACGCGCAAGATCGCCGAGGACTATATCGCCTCGATCGACAACCAGATCCCCGACTACATGAAGAAGGGCGGCGACGGCGCTTCGCTGATGGCGAGCAGCCTGATCTCCAAATATGCCAATCGCGAGAAGCTGGACCGGTTCCGGCGGGCGCTGCGCTATCGGCGCAGCCACCGCGAAGACATGGCGCTGGCCTATCAGGTGGGCGATCCCCTGCGCGTCTCCTGGGCGATGTTTCTGCGCCAGGTGAAGCGCCGGCTGCGGTTCCGTGCGGTGACCCGGATGTTCCAGGCCGGGGTGCGGGGCGAGAAATATTTCCTCTACCCGCTCCACTTCCATCCCGAGGCGAGCACTTCGGTGCTGGCGCCCGACTATATCGACGAGATGAGCGTCATCCGGGCGATCGCCTTCCGCCTGCCGGTGGGCGTCAAGCTCGTGGTGAAGGAGCATCCTTCGGCCACTGCGTTGCAGCCGCGCTCCTTCTATCGGGACCTCGCCGCGCTGCCCAATGTCGAGCTGGTCGCGCCCGAGCTCAACGCGAAGCTGCTGGCGCGCAAGGCGATCGGCGTAATCTGCATCACCAGCACGCTGGGTTTCGAGGCGGCGCTGCTGAACAAGCCGGTGATCGCGCTGGGCGATGTGATCTACGGATATTTTCCCAATGTCCGGATGATCGAGCATTTCGGCGAGCTCAACGCTGCGCTCGACTGGGCGATGGCGTATCAGCCGCTCGATCCGGAGCGCATCATCGAAGCCATGGCTGCCTATGTCGAGTATCTCGACGAGGGCAGCTTCAGCTTCAAGGGATCGCTGAAGGACCAGGCCGCTATTGACCAGGTCGCCGCCGTCCTGTTGGGGAAGCTGGTGGAGCCGGTTGGCGGCAAGACCGTTGCCGGGCGTGGCGTGCAGAGCCAGGCTTGACCTGTCGATTGTGGAGTAGACGATGAACGGAAGTCCGAAGTCGATCAGGGTCGGCGATCGCGAGATCGGGCCGGACAGCCCGCCCTTCATCATCTGCGAGCTGTCGGGGAACCATAACGGCTCGCTCGATCGCGCGCTGGCGATGATCGATGCGGCGGCCGACACCGGCTGCGACGCGATCAAGCTGCAGACCTACACCCAGGATACGCTGACGATCGACTGCGACCTGCCCGATTTCCAGATCAAGGGCGGCCTGTGGGACGGGCGGACCCTGTACGATCTCTATCGCGAGGCGCACACGCCGTTCGAATGGCACAAGCCGCTGTTCGATCGTGCCCGTGAGCGCGGCGTGATGATCTTTTCCTCGCCGTTCGACGAATCCTCGGCCGATCTGCTCGAGGAGCTCGATGCCCCGATCTACAAGATCGCGTCCTTCGAGATCGTCGACCTGCCGCTGATCGCGCATGTCGCCCGCAAGGGGAAGCCGATGATCATGTCCACCGGCCTGGCCGGGCTGGGCGAGATCGAGCGCGCCGTGCACACCGCGCGGGAGAATGGCTGCGAGGATCTGATCCTGCTCCATTGCATCAGCTCCTATCCGGCGCCGACCGACCAGGCGAACATCCGGACGATCCCGCATCTGGGCGAAGCGTTCGGTGTCCATTGCGGGCTTTCCGATCATACCCATGGCACCGCCACCTCCGTCGCGGCGATCGCGCTCGGCGCGGTGGCGATCGAGAAGCATTTCACGCTGGCCCGCGCCGATGGCGGGCCGGATGCGGCGTTCAGCCTGGAGCCGGACGAGTTCCGTCGCCTGACCGAGGATTGCCGCAACGCCTGGATTTCGCTGGGCAAGGTTTCCTACCGGGTCCAGCCGGCCGAGGCGCAGAACGTCGTGTTCCGGCGGTCGCTCTACGTGGTGAAGGACATCGCCGCCGGCGAGGCCCTGACCCGCGCGAATGTACGTTCGATCCGGCCCGGCTATGGCCTGCAGCCGCGCTTCCTGCCCAGCGTGCTGGGCAAGCATGCCCGGCAGCCGATCGCGCGCGGTACGGCGCTCGCCTGGGAGCTGTTCGAATGACGCGGGCGCGCTGATTTTGGACGCTGCGCCGCCGATGCTGGCTGACGATACAGGGCGAGCCGTGCCGGCGCGCGGGATGCTGGGGGGCAGCTGATGCCGGTTGCCCGGCTGAAGCCGATGTTGCGGCACCTTTCGGCGCTCAAGCAGATGCCGAAGCGCGGCCATGCCGCGGCGGCGGGCATGGTCTCGATCGGGCTGCGCGCGCTGCTGCTGCTTGCCAAGTTCGCCTTTGTCGTCGTGCTGGCCAAATATACCGACACGGCGACCGTCGGCATCTACGCCCTGCTGGTGACGATCGTCACGATCGCGATCTATGTGATCGGGCTGGAGCTGCACACCTTCACCGCGCGCGAGATCGTGGCCGATCCCAGCGAGGGGTCCAGCCATGGCGGCGTGCATATCCAGAGCCATTTGCAGACGCTGACCGGCGTGTTCGTGATCGCCCTGCCGGTGGTATGGGGTGTCATCCTGTGGCTTGGTCTGATGGGCAAGTTCAGCTTCTTGCTGCTTTCCGTCATCATCCTGCTGGAGATATTCGGCCAGGAGCTCGGGCGCTATCTGCTGGTGCTGTCGCGCCCGGTGGCTTCCAACGTGCTGCAATTCATCCGCGGTGCCGCCTGGATGCCGGTTCCGGTGGCGCTGCTCCTGGCGGGCCGGGCCGGGCATGTCATCGACACGATCCTGACAAGCTGGCTGGTCGGCGCGCTGCTGGCGTGCCTGTTCGGGTTCTGGCGCATCCGCTCCTTCCTGTCGCCGTTCCGGGCCTGGAAACTGAGCTGGCTCAATCAGGCCTTCTTCAGCGCACGGCATTATTTCGCCGTCGCGCTGCTCACCCAGGTCCAATATTATTCGGACCGCTTCGTGGTGCAGCGCGTGATGGGCGAAGCCGCGGTGGGCGTTCTTTCCTTCTACCAGAGCTTCGCAAGCACCATGGTGGCGTTCGTCCAGACGGGAGTGATCTCGGTGATGCTGCCGCGGCTGCTGCTGGCCGCCAAGCGCGACGACCGGGCCGAGGAAAGCCGCGTGCGTCGCGTGATCTTCGCTTGGGCAATGACGCTGGCGATCGGCATTTCGGCCGGACTGGCGATCGGCATGCCGATCCTGCTTCATCTGATGAACAAGCCCGGGTACGCCAGTTCGCTGCCGATCTTCTATGTATTGCTGCTCGGCAATGTCGTGCTGATCGCCGGGCTGGTGATGCATCTGAGCCTCTATGCCCGCCACCGCGACGCCCAGCTAATGCGCGTCTCGCTGGTCGTCATCCCGCTCAGCCTGATGAGCAATGCTTTTGCGGTGCCGGTTTTTGGCATACAAGGCGCGGTGTGCGTTTTCGTTCTTACCGCCTCGGCCGATCTTGCCGCCAAATACTGGCTCCTGAAGCGGACCGACCGATGATGGCGACCGGAATTCCGTCCCTATGCTGATGAAGATTGCCACCAGCCTGCCGTTCCGGCTGTTGAGCAGGGGCCTCGATTTCGGGGAGGCCAAATGGGAAGCGTGGCGCACCTATTGCCGGGTGCGCAACCTGTTCCCCGACGCGAAGAACCTGTCGATCTCGCTGTCGACCAGGTTCAAGTATCTCGAGAACATCTCGATCGGCGACAATGTCATGATCGGTCCCCACGCCACCATCGGCGCGCGCTCGCCGGTCGTGCTGGAGGACTATGTCCGGATATCGCAGGGCGTGATGATCGAGACGGCGACGCTCGATCTCTCCCAGCCCTTGCCCTATCCGCATATTTCCCGGCCGATCACGCTGAAGCGCGGCGCCTGGGTCGGGGCAGGGGCGATGATCCTGGGTGGGGTGACCGTGGGGGAATATGCCGTGGTCGGCGCCGGTGCGGTGGTCTCCCGCGACGTTCCGCCGCATGCCATCGTCGTCGGTGCGGCGCCGCATGCGCTGGCGGGCAGGCAGGCGGGCACGCATTATGCGGAAGCGGCGAACGACAGGACCATGGAGGGGTAGCAGGGACGGATGCGCGAGGGACTTTTGCGGCGCTACGGCGCGCTCGGCTTTCTGCGGCTGGTGCGCGATACGCTCTACACCCGCCTGTTCCATCGCGGCGCCCGGATCGTGCGGATGCCGGCCTATATTCGCGGGCGGCGGCACATGCGCTGGGGCGCAAATCTCACCGTGGGCGTGGGGCTGCGCATCGATGCCTTTCCCGAAACCGACGCGGTGGTGATCGATATCGGCGCCGATGTGCAGCTGAACGACTATGTGCACATCGCGGCGGTGACCGGGGTTTCCATCGGTGACCACACGCTGATCGCCAGCAAGGTCTTCATCAGCGATCACAATCATGGGGAATATCGCGGGTCCGATCCGCAGTCCGCCCCCGGCATGCCGCCCGCGCTCCGGCCCCTGGTGAGCAAGCCGGTGCATATCGGCCGGCGCGTGTGGATCGGCGAACAGGTTTGCATCATGCCGGGGGTTCGGATAGGTGACGGCGCGGTCATCGGGGCTGGTAGCGTGGTTACGAAGGACATTCCGGGCGATTGCATCGCGATAGGTGCTCCCGCTCGCGTCATCCGACGGTATGACGCCGCGTCGCAGAGCTGGGCTGATCTATAGTCGGGGCGAGCGGATCGCTTGCCCGATCCTGTGCGCGTTTCGGAAGTTTCGACCATGCAAAATGCTGCCATGAACTATCCGGGCGCAAATGTTCGCCGCGCACCACGGAAGGTCGCTCCGCGAGATCCGCGTCCGAACGGGTTGTTCTTCAAGGCCATCTTTGCCCTGTCCTATCTGTTCCTGATCGTGGCGAGCATCCGCTTCGTTCGTGACAATCCCGGCCTGCTCTACAATCTGAACGTCCTGCGGGTAGGCCTGGTGGGGGGCGCGGGTGCCCTGTGGATCGGGCGCTCCACGATCGACCGGACCATGCCCTTGTCGGTTGCGATCGTCGGCGTGCTGCTGTCGCTCTACCTGCTGACCGATGCGATCATCGCCTTTGTCGACGTGCTTTCGCTGCTGATCTTCTCGGCGGCGCTCAGTCGGTCGCGCGATGCGGACAAGTTCCTGGTCTATCTCGCTTATGGCTCGCTCGCCGTGGTCTGCGGGATCGTCGTGCTGGCCACGATCGGCGTGCTGCCGACCTCGGTGTTCGAGTGGGACGGGCGCGTGAAGAACGCCTATGGGTTCACCAACCCCAACACGCTGTTCTTCTACATCTTCGCCTCGGCCTTCACCTTCTTCATCTGCAAGGAGAAGCGCGGCTTCATCCTGTCCGGCATCATCATGGCAGTGCTGTATGCCGGGGTGGGCAGCCGCACCTTCGGCCTGGGCTATGTCGTCACGCTGATCGGCTTCTTCGTTCTCAACCGGAGCAACAGCCCGATCCTGCGACTGGGGCTGTGGATCGCGATCCTGGTCGTGTCGATCGCGGGCCTGCTCACCGTCTACTTCCCCTATGAGGTGGCGGAGTGGAGCTCGGGCCTGTTCCGGGTCAGCTCGGACGAGCTGTTCTCGAGCCGCCTTTCGATCCTCGAGCTGGCGCATTCGGATATCACGCCCGCCGAGTTCTGGCTGGGCGGGCTCGAGAACGACACCGACTCGATGTACAATTATTTCGTCGCCAGCTTCGGCCTGCTGGTGTCGCTGGTCTTCATGGTGGCGACGCTCTACCGGGTCTACAAGCTGTCCAAGAGATACGGCCCCGCGCCGCTGGTCTTTGCGCTCACCTTCCTGATGATCGGCCTGGTCGAAGTGCCGTTCGACGGCGCGGCGCTGATGTCGCTCGTCTTCGTCTATGCGCTTTTCTATCAGGATCGCATTTTCGAGCGCTGGGCCGTGCCGAGGCTGACGGTCCGGCGGCCGGCGGCGGCCTTTTATTGACATGAACCAGCGTCACCTGGTCGTTTCCGCCATCAATTTCAGCGAGGGCGGGCCGCTCACCATATTGATCGAAAGCCTGGAGGCTGCTGGCGAACTGCTCGGTCCGGAATGGACGATCACGGCTTTGGTGCATCGCGAGGACCTGATCGAGAACCCGCGCGTCCGCACCATCGCGTTTCCCCGGTCCAAGTCGAGCTGGCTGCGGCGGCTCCGCTATGAATGGCTCGATTTTGCCCGGCTTTCGCGCGAACTCGATGCCGATCTCTGGGTGTCGCTGCACGACATCACGCCGCGGGTGCAGGCGAAGCGGCAGGTGGTCTATTGCCACAATCCGTCGCCCTTCTATCGGCCCAACTCGGTCGAGGCCCGGTTCGATCCGAGCTTCATCCTGTTCAACAAATTCTACCTGCTGCTCTATCGGGCCTTCATCCGGCGCAACCATGCCGTGGTGGTGCAGCAATCCTGGCTGCGCGATGCCTTCCGCAAGGCGACCGGGCATCCGAACATCATCGTCGCCTATCCGGGGCAGCAGGACTCGCCGGGCGAGCCGACGGCGCAAGCGCCGGCTGCGCTGGCGCAAGCCACGCGCGAACGGCCGTTGCGGCTGCTCTATCCGGCGTTGCCGCGCGTCTTCAAGAATATCGAGACGCTCTGCGAGGCGGCGAAGCTGCTGGCGCCGGACGTTGCGGAGAGGATCGACATCCGCCTGACCCTGGACGGCAGCGAGAACCGCTGGGCGGCCGAACTCGCGCGGCGATATGGTGCCGTGCGCGGCGTCAGCATGATCGGTCGCCAGGCGCGGGCCGACATGATGCGCGAATATCGGGACTGCGATGCGGTGCTTTTCCCGTCGCGGCTGGAAACCTGGGGTCTGCCGATCACCGAGGCAAAGGGTTTCGCCAAGCCCTTGCTGGTCGCCGATCTGCCCTATGCGCGCGAGACGGTCGGGACCTATGACCGGGTCGATTTCCTGCCGGCCGGCGATCCGGCGGCCTGGGCGGCGCGGATAACCGCGATGGTCGAGGGCAGGTGGGAGGGCGGCAGCCAGATCGCGCCGCAGCCTGCCGAGCCGTTCGCGCGCGACTGGCGGTCCTTGTGGGCCATTCTGACGAAGGGCCTGTGATAGATGCGACTGTCTGCTTCGCTCGTCCTGTACAATAATCCGGCCGAGCAGTTCGGCGAGGCCATGCGCTGCTATCTGGAAGGCAGCGCAGGTGAATTGTTCGTCATCGACAATTCCCCCGAACCGCTGAGCCATCCACTGTTCGATGATCCACGCGTGCATTATGTGTTCGCGGACGAGAATCTGGGCTTCGGAAAGGGGCACAACCGGGCGCTCAAGCTGGTCGGCGACAGCTCTGACGCGCACCTGTTTCTCAATCCCGACGTCTCTTTCACGCCCGAGGTGCTGCCGCACCTGCTGCGACATCTTGGCGAGGACGCGACGGCCGGCGCCGTCATGCCGCGCATCGAATATATGAACGGGTCCCTGCAGCGGCTGTGCAAGCTGCTGCCCACGCCGATGGACCTGTTCCTGCGCCGCTTCATACCGATCCCCATGATCCAGCGCCGGATCAACCGGCGCTACGAGTTGCACGAACTTTCGCAGGATGCGCCCATCGTCGTGCCCTCGCTGTCCGGCTGCTTCCTGGTCGCGCGCACCCAGGTGCTGCAGAATATTGGCGGGTTCGACGAACGCTATTTCATGTACATGGAAGACGTCGATCTTGTGCGCCGCATCGGGGATGAGTGGGAAACGGTATATGTGCCCGCCGTGCGCGTGCTGCACGGGTACGAGAAGGCTTCCTACAAGAACCCGGTGCTCAAAAAGGCGCATATTCGTTCGGCCCGGCTCTATTTCTCCAAATGGGGCTGGGTCCTCGATTCAGAGCGGGCGCGCCGGAACCGCCGCGTGCTGGCGGCGATACGGGCTGTAGCCGCAGGCAAATGACGGAGCTTTCAATGGGTTGGCATTTGTTCGACAAAAGCCGGCCCGTTGTTTCGGCAGTGTATCCTCGCTTGCCTTTGGAGCATGTGCAGCGTATCCCGCGCCTCGCAGGCCGCTCCTCCTTCGGAGCCGGGTCTTCTATCTGCTCGGTCCGCTTTTGGTGGTGCGCAATGCTGAATGTTCGCGTGGTAATAGTTGGTTGTCTTCTGTTGCTGAGCGCCTGTGCATCGCCCCGCCACATAGAGTCCAACGGCACGGTCACGCGCGTCGAAGGCACGTCGCTGCCGATGCCCAATCGTTCCGACCTGACGATCGCGGACCGGCCCTATTATCTCGGGCCGTTCGATGAGCTGACGATCGACGTGGTCGGCATCGCCGAGTTCAGCCAGCGTGACATTCAGGTCGATGCGAGCGGCCGCCTGAGCTTCCCCCTGATCGGATCGGTCGAAGTGGGCGGCAAGACCCCGGGCGAAGTGGCCGAACTGATCGAGAACCGGCTCCGCGGCCGCTATATCCGTGACCCGCAGGTGACGGTGAACCTCAAGAAGACCGTCAGCCAGGTTGTGACGATCGATGGCGAGGTGAAGGCGCCGGGCCTGTATCCGGTGATCGGCCGCATGTCGTTGATGCGTGCCGTCGCTACCGCGCAGGGCCTGACCGAATTCGCCAAGATGGACGATGTGGTCGTGTTCCGCACCGTGCAGGGCAAAACCTATGCCGCGCTCTACAATCTCAAGGCCGTTCGGCAGGGCGCCTATGACGATCCCGAGATCTTCGCGAACGATATCGTGATGGTCGGCGATTCGCGTTCGCGGCGCCTGTTCAAGGACTTCCTGCAGGTTCTGCCGCTCCTGACCACGCCGTTGATCGTGGCCTTGCAATAACAGCGCCCCTCTAGTCGAAGCGTGACAATGAGAAATGCTGTCCAGGGTAGCCGGGTTCTAATCTCCAACCATTGGGCGGGCTGGAGCGTTCTCCTCAGGACGCGCTACCAGATTTTGCTGGGCTTGATCCTGGCGGTGGTGCTGCCCGCACTGGTGGCCGGGCTTTTCTTCGGCGTTCCGCTCGACGCTTCGACGTCCTACTACACGGTGATCGGCGCAAGCGTTTCGCTGATCCTGGGCGTTTTCTCCTTCCGGCGCCTTCACATTTTCCCCGGCATCGCCGCCGGTGGCTATGTGGTGACGTGCATCTCGATCACCTTCGGCATCCTGGCGATCATCCTGATCCTGCTGCGTCTGGAATATAGCCGCGTGCTGCTGACGGTCGACTATCTGCTCGCCGTTGCCTTCTTCACGATGATGCACCTGCGGTTCGATGCGCGGCGCATCTATCGCATGGGCGTGGTGCCGGGCGGCCGTGCCGATACGCTGCCGGTGCTGAATCAGGTCGAATGGTTCAATATGGCAGGCCCCGACGATCAGGCGCTGTCCTTGCACGGCGTGGTGGTCGATCTCCACTATGCGCATGACGAGGCCTGGAACAGCCGGATCACCAGCTATGTTCTGCGCGGCACGCCGGTCTATGATGTGCGCCAGGCGATCGAGCAGCTGACCGGCCGGGTCGAAGTCGAGCATCTCGCCGAGAACACGCTTGGCTCGCTCAATCCGAACGACGTGTTCCTGCAGCTCAAGGGCGTGGTCGATTTCATCACGGCGCTGGTCATGCTGGTCGTGCTGCTGCCGGTGATGCTGATCATTGCGGTGGTGATACGGATGGATTCTCCGGGACCCTCGCTGTTCAAGCAGCGTCGCACCGGGTTCCGGGCTCGCCCGTTCGTCGCGTACAAGTTCCGGACGATGCGGGCCGCGACGGCGACGAGCGACGACGATGAGACGCGCAGGCGCGCGATGACCCAGGTCAACGACCCGCGGATCACCCGCGTGGGCGCCTTCCTGCGCCGCACCCGCCTCGACGAACTGCCGCAGCTCATCAACATATTGAAGGGCGAGATGAGCCTGATCGGCCCGCGTCCCGAGGCGGTGGAGCTGACCAAATGGTATGAGAGCGAAATTCCGTTCTACCATTACCGGCACATCATCAAGCCGGGCCTGACGGGCTGGGCGCAGGTGAGCCAGGGCCATGTCGTCCATGTCGACCAGGTCCGCGAGAAGCTCCACCTCGACTTCTACTATGTGAAGAACTTCTCGTTCTGGCTCGACATGCTGATCATCGCGCGGACGGTGCGTACCGTCCTTACCGGATACGGCGCACGCTGACGGGTTATCCGGCCGACGCCACCCTGGTCAGCCGGAGCGGTTCGCCGGCGACGGCGCGCGGCTGATCCGGCCAGATGCCCCGCGTGTCGTAGACCAGCTTCTCGGCGCGCTCGTCGAGCGGGACCGACTTGAACACGTCGTGATCGACCAGCACCACGAAGATGCCGCAGCTCTCGATCGCGCTGTCGATGTCGATCAACCCGGCGCCGGTGCCGTCGAACTGCGAGGGCAGGGCATCGGCATAGGGCTCGACGATCTGGATGCGCTCGCCGAACTGGCGAGCGAGCGCCGCGGCGACCTTGAGCGCCGGGCTCTCGCGGAAATCATCGATGTTCGCCTTGAAGGCGAGGCCCAGGCAGGCGACGCGGGCATGCGGGTTCGATTCGAGCATCGCGGCGGCGTGGCCGATAACATAGTCGGTCTTGCCGTCATTCACTTCGCGGGCGGTGCGGATCAGCGGCGTCTGCTCGGGCGCGGCGCTGACCAGGAACCAGGGATCGACTGCGATGCAGTGGCCACCGACGCCGGGGCCGGGCGACAGGATGTTGACGCGCGGGTGGCGGTTGGCAAGGCGGATCACTTCCCACACATCGACGCCCATCTTCTCGGCGACGAGGCTCAGCTCGTTGGCGAAGGCGATGTTGACATCGCGGAAGGCGTTCTCGGTGAGCTTGGTCATCTCCGCGGCCTTGGCCGTGGTGGTGACGCAGGCGCCGCGCACGAAGCGGCGATAGAATTGCAGCGCCTTGCGGGCGCAGCGCGGGGTGATGCCGCCGATCACCCGGTCATTGTCGATCAGCTCCACGAGGATCCGGCCGGGCAGCACGCGCTCGGGGCAATAAGCGATGGCGACGTCGGCGCTGCCGGTGCAGTGACCGGGAATCTTGAGGTCGGGGCGCAGCTGGGCGAGCAGCTCGGCGACCTTCTCGGTGGTGCCGACCGGCGAGGTCGATTCGAGGATCACCACGTCGCCGGCCTTGAGCGTGATCGCGACATTGGTCGCGGCCTTCAGCACATAGCCGATATCGGGCGCGTGGTTCTCGCCGAACGGCGTGGGGACGGCGATGACGAAGACATCGGCCTCTTCCACCTGGAGCGAAGCGCGCAGGCTGCCGCGCGCGACGACACCGGAGACCAGGCCGTCCAGGTCGATCTCCTCGATATGGACCTTGCCCGAGTTCACCGTGTCGACCACCGACTGGTGGACATCGACGCCCAGCACCTTCGCGCCGGTGCGCGCGATCACTGCCGCCGTGGGAAGCCCGATATAGCCTAGGCCGAGAACACAGACCTTGAGCTCAGAATCCGAAACCATGTGCGACGATCCCCGCAATCCGCTCAGAGGCATGGCCGTCGCCGAACGGATTGTGGGCGCGGGCCATGGCCGAATAGGCGGAGGGTACGTCAAGGAGGGTTGAGATTTCGGAAACGATACGCTCCGGGCTGGTGCCGACCAGCTTCGCGGTGCCGGCGACCACACCTTCGGGGCGTTCGGTGGTCTCGCGCATCACCAGCACCGGCTTGCCGAGCGCGGGGGCTTCTTCCTGGACGCCGCCCGAATCGCTGAGCACGACATCGCACAGCTCGAGCGCGCGGATGAAGTGCGGATAGTCGAGCGGTTCGATGCGCGCGACATTGGGCCGGTCGCCCAGCACCTTGTCCATCGCCGCGACGACATTGGGATTGGGATGCATCGGGAAGAGGATCGCGGTGTCGCTGCGGTCGGCGATGCGGCCGAGCGCCCGGGCGATATCCTCCATGCCCCCGCCGAAATTCTCGCGGCGATGCGTGGTGACCAGCACGATCCGTTTGCCGGCGAAGCGCGCGGCGATCGGATCAAGCCCGGCGGCCAGCGCCGGCTCGGCTTCGATCCGGGCGCGGGTGGCGAGCAGGGCGTCGATCACGGTGTTGCCGGTGACATGAATCGTCGCGGGATCGATATTCTCGCGGCGCAGCGCCTCGGCCGCGGTCTCGGTCGGGGCGAAATGCTGGTCGGCGATCGGCGCGACGATGCGCCGGTTCACTTCCTCGGGCCAGGGCTGGTAGATGTCGCCCGAGCGCAGCCCCGCCTCGACATGGCTGACCGGCACCTTGCGGTAATAGCCCGCCAGCGCGCCGACCATGGCAGTCGCGGTATCGCCCTGGACGATCACCCGGTCGGGCTTTTCGTCGTCCATCACCTTGCCGAGGCCGGTGAGCAGCCGCGCAGTGAGCTGGTCGAGCGTCTGGCCCGGTTCCATCAGGTCGAGGTCGATGTCCGGCGTTAGCTCCGCGATCGACAGCACCTGGTCGAGCAGCCCGCGATGCTGGGCGGTGACGCAGGTGCGCACGTCCAGCCCTGGCACGGCCGCCAGCGCGCGGATCACGGGAAAGAGCTTGATCGCCTCGGGGCGGGTGCCGAAGATCAGGAGAACGCGCTTGCTGGTGCCGGTCATGCGCATTCTCCTATCGCCGATCCCGTCACCATCAGGTTACGGTCGCGGACATAATTGCGAAAGCCTATAGCCATCGCTATGGGCGCCCGACTGATCTGAAAAGGCATTTCCCGAATGACCATCAAGCCGTTGCGCAAGGCCGTGTTTCCCGTCGGCGGCCTCGGTACGCGATTCCTGCCCGCAACCAAGGCGATGCCGAAGGAAATGCTTCCCGTCGTCGACAGGCCGCTGATCCAGTACGCCGTTGACGAGGCGCTGGAAGCCGGCATCGAGCAGATGATCTTCGTCACCGGCCGCGGCAAGAGCGCGATCGAGGACCATTTCGACATCGCCTATGAGCTCGAGACGACGATGTCGGCACGCGGCAAGTCGCTCGAGATCCTCGACGCCACCCGCCTCAAGCCCGGCGCGGTCGCCTATGTCCGCCAGCAGGAGCCGATGGGGTTGGGCCATGCCGTGTGGTGCGCCCGCGACATCGTCGGCGACGAGCCCTTCGCGGTGCTGCTCGCGGACGATTTCATGCTCGGCAAGCCGGGCTGCCTCAAGCAGATGGTCGATGCCTATAACAAGGTGGGCGGCAACCTGATCTGCGCCGAGATCGTGCCGGACGACCAGACGCATCGCTACGGCATCATTACGCCCGGCGTGCAGGAGGGAGCGCTGACCGAGGTGAAGGGTCTGGTCGAGAAGCCGGCGCCGGGCACCGCGCCGTCCAACCTGTCGGTGATCGGCCGCTATATCCTTCAGCCCGAAGTGATGCGGGTGCTCGAGAAGCAGGGCAAGGGTGCTGGTGGCGAGATCCAGCTTACCGATGCGATGGCCCAGATGATCGGCGACCAGCGTTTCCACGGCGTCACCTTTGACGGCACGCGCTATGATTGCGGTGACAAGGCCGGTTTCATCCAGGCCAACATCGCCGTGGCACTGGAACGCGAGGATATCGCGCCGGCGATCCGCGAGTTCATGACCAGCCGCTGCCCGGGCTGAGGCCCGGGCTGCGCCTGGAGGCTCAGGCGCGGACGACCTTCTCCGAAACCACACCCGCCTTGCCGCAGGCATTGCGGGTGTCGATCACCAGCTTCGCCGCCTCGACCAGCGCGGCATAGTCCACCGCGTCGTGATCGGTGGCGATCAGCACCGCGTCGTATTTGGCGATCTCGGCCTCGTCCCACGCCACGCCGTGGCGGAAGTTGAGCGTCGGGTGTTCGCGGGTGTTGTCGATCTGGGCGACGTGCGGATCGAAGAAGTCGGCGGTGGCGCCGCGGGCCTCGATCATCTCCATCAGGCGGAGCGACGGGCTTTCGCGAATGTCTTCCACGTTCTTCTTGTAGGCGACACCCATCACCAGGATGCGCGCGCCGCGCAGGCCGCGGCCGAAGCGCGCGTCGAGCGTGTCCGCCATCACGCGGACGACATGCTGCGGCATGTCGGCGTTGATCTGGCCGGCCAGCTCGATGAACTTGGTGTGCTGGTTGTACTCGCGCGCCTTCCAGGTGAGGTAGAAGGGGTCGATCGGGATGCAGTGCCCGCCCAGGCCCGGGCCCGGATAAAAGGGCATGAAGCCGAACGGCTTCGACTTGGCCGCGTCGATCACTTCCCACACGTCGATGTCCATCGCGGTGAAGATGAGCTTGAGCTCGTTGACCAGCGCGATGTTGACGGCGCGGAACACATTCTCGGTGATCTTCACCGCCTCGGCGGTGGCGGCCGACGAGACCTGGATCGCCTGGGGCACGATGTGGCGATAGACGCCCAGCGCCAAGTCGGCCGAGACGGTATCGTCGGCACCGACCACCTTCGGGATCTTGGTGGTCGAGAAGGTCGGGTTGCCGGGATCCTCGCGCTCGGGCGAATAGGCGAGGAAGAAGTCCTTGCCGGCGATCAGCCCCTCGGCCTCGAGGATCGGCTGCATCACTTCCCTGGTGGTACCCGGATAGGTCGTCGATTCGAGGATGACGAGCTGGCCGCGGCGCAGCGTCTTCGCGATCGCCTGGGTGGTCAGCTCGACATATTTCAGGTCGGGCTCGAGATGGCGGGTGAGCGGGGTCGGCACGCAGATCAGAACCACATCGGCTTCGCTGAGCCGGTCGAGATCGGCGGTGGCGCGCAGCTTCTCGTTCTCGACCAGCGGCGCGATGCGGGCGCCGTCGATATGCTTGATATAGCTCTCACCGGCTTCGAGCGCGTCGATCTTGGCCTGGTCGACGTCGAAGGCGAGGACCGGGCAACCCGCCTCGCCAAAGGCAACCGCGAGCGGCAGGCCGACATAGCCCATGCCGATCACGCCGATGATCGCGGTGCCGCTTTCGATCCGCGCCTGCAGCTTCAAGCCATGGGCGGGCCATTCGATGCTCATAGAAACCCCGTGAAGTACGCTCTGTCGCGCCCTTCATGCCTCAGCAGGGGTTTCAGTTTCGATAATGCTCCAGATACCAATCCACGAATGCCGGAACGCCGGCGCTAGGAGGGGTGGTGGGGGCATAGCCGGTCAGCGTCTTGAGCAGTGCGTGCGACGCCTCGGTCGCCGGCACGTCGCCCTGCTGCATCGGCATGAAGTTCTTGATCGCTTCCTTGCCGATCGCGCGCTCGATCTCGCCGATATAGTCCATCAGCTGGGTCTGCTGGCCGGCACCGATATTGACGACGCGGAAGGGCGCGACCGGGGACAGGCTGTCGCCCTCCACCGGCGTATCGCCCGGCACTGCCTCGGTCAGCCGCACGATCGATTCCGCCAGATCCTCCACATAGGTGAAGTCGCGGACCATGTTGCCGTTGTTGTAGATATCGATCGGCTCGCCGGAGAGGATGCCCTTGGTGAACTTGAACAGCGCCATGTCCGGCCGACCCCAGGGGCCATAGACCGTGAAGAAGCGGAAGAAGGTCATCGGCGTCTTGAAGAGGTGCGCGTAGCTGTGGCCCATCAGCTCGGTCGCGCCCTTGGTGGCGGCGTAGAAGCTGAGCGGCGTCGCGGTACGCTGCGTCTCGGTGAACGGCATGTCGGTGTTCGCGCCATAGACCGAGCTGGTCGAGGCGGCGAGCAAGTGCCTGGTCTTGTGCTGGCGGGCCAGCTCCAGCACGTTGAAGCTGCCGATCAGGTTCGCCGAGACATAGGATTCCGGGCTGTCGATCGAATGGCGCACGCCGGCCTGTGCGGCGAGGTGGATCACCACATCGGGCTGGAACTCGGCCCATTGTTCGCCGAATGCGCCCATGTCGTCGATCGAGACGCGGGCGACCTTGAAGTTGGGGTGGTTCGACAGGATGTCGTTGCGCGCTTCCTTGAGCGCCGGATCGTAATAGGCGCTGAAATTGTCCACGCCGAGCACGGTCGCGCCGCGCTGGAGGAGCTTGCTGGCCGTGTGGAAGCCGATGAAGCCGGCCGAGCCGGTTACCAGGACGCGCGTCATGGCAAGGGCAGGTGCCTTAAGCTTCGGGGGAAGTCCAGTTGCTAGCTATCCCGTCATCCCGGCGAAGCCGGGATCTCAGGAGATGGCGCGGGGAAGGAGCCGCACGAGATCCCGGCTTTCGCCGGGATGAAGATCACTGGTTACAGGAAGGGCACCCCGGATCCTTGGGAAGCGTGAGCGTGCGGAAACGGAAGGCGAGGGCGTCCACCAGCAGCAGCTTGCCCGCGGTTTCCTCGCCGAACGGCGCAATGGCGCGGATCGCCTCCAGTGCGGCAAGGCTGCCCATCACGCCGGTGAGCGCGCCCAGCACGCCCTGTTCGGCGCAGCTGATGCCCGGACGCTCGGGATCATGGCCGACGAAGCAGCGGTAACAGGGCTTGTCGGGCTCCCAGCCGCGGAACACGCCCAGCTGGCCCTCGAACTCGGAGACGGCGGCGGAGACCAGAGGCACGCGGTGGCGCAGCGCGGCATCGGCCACGGCCAGGCGGGTGGCGAAGTTGTCGCAGCCGTCGAGGATCACGTCCGGCGCGAATTCAGCGATCAGCGCGTCGGCGTTGCGCGCGTCGATACGCTGCTGGAAGCCGGTGAAAACCACTTCGGGGTTGAGCGCCGCGACCCGGGCGCGGGCGGCCTCGACCTTGGGCCGGTCCACGTCGCTGGTCGCATAGAGCGTCTGACGCTGCAGATTGGAGAGCGAGACTACGTCGTCATCGACCGCGCCAAGCGCACCGATCCCTGCTGCCGCCAGATATTCGATCGCCGGCGATCCAATGCCGCCCGCGCCGATCACCAGCACGCGCGCCGCCTTCAAGCGCATCTGTCCGCCGCCGCCGATCTCGCGCAGCACGATATGGCGGGCGTAGCGCTCCAGCTCCGTGTCGGAGAGCGTCATTTGGTCAGGGTGAAGCTGATGGTTGTGCGATACCATTGCTCGGTCGCGCCGGGGCGGGGGAGCAGGTTGTTGCGCGCGAAGCCGGCTGCCAGCGCTGCGGCATATTGCTCGACCGAGGGGCAGGCGATGGCGCGGGGCACGGTGGTGCGGATGCTGCCATTCTCGTCAACCAGCACCGCGATCGAAACTTCCACTGTGCCCGGCTTGGTTAGCACGCATTTGCGCAGCTTCACTTCGCGCTGGACGAAGACCTGCATCTCGGCGGTGATGATCGGGGGTGCGCGCCAAGGCAGGGGCGGCAGGGCGTCCCAGTCGATCGGCGCGGTCTGAAGCGCCGCAGCAAGAAGAATCGTCGCTATCACGTGCCCGTCGATCCGAAGCCCCCGATGCCTCGCGCCGTTTCGTCGAGCGTCCCCACCTCCTCGAGCTCCGCGCGCTGAACCGGTGCGGGCACGAGTTGTGCGATACGGTCTCCGCGCGCGACGGTGAACGCCGCGTCACCGAGATTGGCTAGGATCACCTTAACCTCGCCGCGATAGTCGCTGTCGATCGTGCCGGGCGTGTTGAGGCAGGTGATGCCGTGCTTGAGCGCCAGGCCCGAGCGCGGGCGGACCTGCACCTCATAGCCGACGGGAATCGCCATCGCAAAGCCGGTCGCCACCGCATGGCGGGCGCCGGGGGCGAGCACCAGGTCCTCGGCTGCCACCACGTCCATGCCGGCGGCGCCTGCGGTGGCATAGGCGGGGAGCGGCAGGCCCTCGCCATGCGGCAGGCGCTGAAGGGCAATGCGGATCGGTGCGAGCATCAAGATTTTCCTGGAAGCGCTGCGGCAAGGCGCTGGAGCGCGGAGATCACCTCCGGATCGCTCAGCAGCTCATGGTCCTTGCCGGGGATGATACGGAAATCGGTGGCGATGCCGCGCAGCGACAGCGCCTCGGCATAGGTGCGCGAGAAGCGCACCGGCGTGGTCTTGTCGTCCCCGCCAACCAGCACCGCGGCGCGCAGCGAGGGCTGCATGCCGCCGACCAGCTTTACGGGGTCGAGGCTGGTGACCGGCGCGTCCCAGAGCGGCGTCGGCGACACGGTCTTCATGTGCTTGCGCCACTCGGGCAGCGCACAGGGGCAGGAGACCAGGACGATGCCGTCGACCAGCCCCGGATGCGTCGCGGCGAGATCGGCGGCGATCGCTGCGCCGCCCGAATGGCCGACCACCACCGTGCGTGCCTGGCCATAGCGACGCTGCAGGTGGCGGATCGTCGCGGCGACGGCGCCGATCCGGTCGGCGGTGTAGTTGTCGCCCGTGGTCTGGCCGCGCTCGCCGGGCGAGACATGGCCCTGCGGATCTTCATAGCCCGGGCGGAGCAGCGCGACGGCGATGCTCTGCGGCACCGCGGCGGCGGCGCTGCGGGCAAAGGCATAGTGATAGTCGGGCTTGGTGGTCGGCGCGTCGCCGTGCAGCACCACGATCAGCGTGCGCACCTGCTTGGCGGGCGTGTTGCCGAAGCTCTGGCTGTACAGGCCGGGGCCCGGCTCGGGCGCGGCGAGGCGCGCACCGGGTGCGCAGGCGGCAAGGCTCGCGCCGAGCAGCAACAGGGCAAGGCTAGAGCGCATCGGCAATCCGCTGCGCGAGACGGCGGGCGACTTCGTCCTTGGGCAGTCTTTCCCAGCTTTCGACACCGTCGGCGGTGACGAGATGAACGGCATTGGCTTCACCGCCCATCACATCGCCGGAAACATCGTTGGCGACAATCCAGTCTGCGCCCTTGCGAGTCCTTTTCGCGGCAGCATGATCGAGCACCTGCTCGGTCTCGGCGGCGAAGCCCACCACCAGCCCCGGCCGGCGCGGGCTGGCGCCCAGCATCGCGAGTATGTCCGGGTTCTCGGAGAGCTGGAGCCGGGGCGGCTCGCCGCCCTGTTTCTTGAGCTTCTGTTCGGCGCGCTCGACATGCCAGTCGCCCACCGCGGCGACCATCACCGCGGCATCGGCGGGCAGCGCCTGGGCGACGGCATTGGCCATCTCCTGCGCGGTCTCGATATCGACACGGGTGACGCCCGGCGGCGTCGCAAGCGTGACCGGCCCCGAAACCAGCGTGACCTTCGCCCCCAGCGCAGCGAGCGCCCCGGCAATCGCATAGCCCTGCTTCCCCGAGGAGCGATTGGCGATGTAGCGCACCGGATCGATCGGCTCATGGGTAGGGCCGGCGGTGACAAGGATGTGCTTGCCAGTTAGCGGGCGGGAGATGCCTCGCTCCGAGAACCCCTGGATCGCGCGTAGGATCGCCTCAGGCTCGGGCAGCCGGCCCGGGCCAAATTCGCCGCAGGCCATCGGGCCCTCATCGGGCTCCAGCACCGTCACCCCGTCGCCGCGCAAGGTCGCGATATTGCGGCGGGTCGCGGCGTGTTGCCACATCCGCACGTTCATCGCCGGCGCGGCGAGCACCGGCTTGTCGGTGGCGAGCAGCAGCGTGGTCGCCAGATCGTCGGCGATGCCTGCGGCCATCTTGGCGAGCAGATCGGCGGTCGCGGGCGCAACCACCACCAGATCCGCCTCGCGGCTCAGCTGGATATGCCCCATCTCGGCCTCGTCCTTGAGGTCGAACAGGTTCGTGTAGACCTGGTTCTCGCTCAACGCGGCGAGCGTCATCGGCGTCACGAAATGCTGCCCGCCCTCGGTGAGCACGCACTTCATTGCGATCCCGGTCTTGCGGCACAGCCGGATCAGCTCACACGCCTTGTACGCCGCGATGCCGCCGCCGACGATCAGGAGGATGCGCTTGATCATCGACGCCAGCTCCCATGGCGAATGCGGAAGGCAGTGGCAGCACCGGCCAGCCCACAAGCATAGAGAAGAAGTACCGCAGCCAAGACGAGAGTGCCCGATGGGGGCCTTTTTGGTCCGTGCTCCAATCCCATCGCCATGATCCAGGGGAAAAGGGCAACGGGGCTGGCCACGAGCAGGCCGGCGAGCAGCCAGATAACAAGCGTGGACGGCGCACGGCGCTCGACCAGGCACATGATCCCGATCAGCAGCGCAGCGCCAACCAGTGCAATTGCAGCGCCGGGTAGCAGGACCACGCTCAGCAGCTCGCTGATGATGCGGAGATATTCTTCTGCCGGCATCGGCCTGTCGGGGTGGCTGAACAGCGGTGGGAGAAAAGCCAGCATAGCAAAGAGTACGGCGAGGAGTGTCATGGCCGCACCACCCATCCAAACGGTGAACCAGGATCCCTTCGGCTGCGTGTCGGATGCGATCTCGCTCATCGCACCACCTTTGTCACGGTGATCCTGCGCCTGTCGAGCGCCTGGCGGAACAGGTCGCGCAGGGCGTCGGGCACGAAGGCGAGGCCGATCAGCGAAAGCGGGGCGACCATCAGTCCCCAATAGAAGGTATCGGGCCGCGCGAACAGGGCCAGCGCCACGCCATACGAAGCAAGCGTCAGGAACACCCGGCCGGCGGCCTGGTCCTTCCACGCCGCCCAGCCGAACAGCGAGAGGGTGAACAGCAGCACGCCCAGCGCCATCGGGAAGAGCTGCAGCGCGGTCGACAGCACCATCGCCTTGGCGAAGAAGCCATAGCCATGGAGGCCGGACCAGCCCGGCGAGGCGGGGTCGGCGGCGTTGGTCACCTGACCCACCGCATGGGCATGGAAGCCGACCGCGACCGCCAGGCAGGCCAGCGCCACGCCCCAGCCGATCGCCTCGCGCCGCTGCCCCTCGAACCAGGCGGTGACGAGCATCACGATCGCGTAGAGCGCGGCCAGCTCGCGCACCAGCATGGCCAGCAGGCCAATTGCCACCGCTTCCATCCAGTGCCCCTGGCGGCGGATGCCGAGCGACAAGGCGATCAGCAGCCCCGCCCATATCTCATGGAACGCCCAGAGGTCGGTCTGGACGAACGCCATCAGCCCGCCGGCAAGCAGCGCCAGCGCGATCAGCACCGGCGGCCAGCGTGTCATCCCGCTCCGCAGCTTCATGCCCCACACGGCAAAGACCGAGGCGACCAGCACGAAGAGCAGCGCCAGCATGCCGACACGCGGCACATGTGCCTCGACCATCGCCAGCCCGGGCAGGCGGAAGGTTACGAAGGGCCGCAGCGGATAATTGCCCGCCCGCAGCGCGTCGGCGGTCACTTCGTAATAATCGCCGCCATGCCGCACGCCCGCGACGATGCTCTCATAGAGCACCACGTCGCTCTGGTCGTCGGCGCGCTTCGCCGGATCGCCGCTCACCGGCGGCGGGCCGACGGTGACCAAAGCGGTCAGCGACAGCAGCAGGAACAACAGCAGGATGCCAAGCGCGATCCGGGCGCGGGGGCGGGCCAGCGCGGCGAAGCGCGTCGGTGCCGCCAGCCACTGGATCGCGGGCAGCTTCACGACAGCAGGTACATCATGATCGCGGCACCCACCGCGCCCGAGAAGACTGCAACCAGCGCATAGCGCCAGCCGCCGACCACGCGGATCCGCTCGATCTCCTTGAGCGGCGGTGCGGGTGGGGCGCCGCCCGGGGCCGGGAAGCGCAGCTCGATGTTGCGGATCAGGTCGGGCAGGCGGGCGAGGGTGCGGATATCCTCGACCAGCCGGTCGGCGATCTTGGCTTCCGGGCCCAGCTCGGTGCGGATCCATTCGCGCACGAACGGCGCCGAGACGTCCCAAAGGTTGATGTCGGGATCGAGCCCGCGCGCCACGCCCTCGACCATCACCATCGTCTTCTGGAGCAGAAGGAGATGGGGTTGCGTCTGCATGTCGAAGTCGCGGGTGATCGAGAACAGGCCGTCGAGCATCGCGCCCATCGACATGTCCTTCACCGCCAGCCCGCGCATCGGCTCGCCCACCGCACGCAGCGCCGTCGCGAACTCGGCGACATTGTGGTGCGGCGGCACATAGCCGGCCTCGAAATGGATCTCGGCGACGCGCTTGTAGTTGCCGGTAATCAGTCCGTAGAGGATTTCGGCAAGCCAGACCCGGGCGCGCCGGTCGATCCGGCCCATGATGCCGAAGTCGATCGCGGCGATGCGGCCATCGGGGAGCGCGAACAAATTCCCCTGATGCATGTCGGCATGGAAGAAGCCCTCGGCGATCGCCTGGCGCAGGAACGCCTTGATCAGCCGGCTGGCGAGCGCGCTGGTATCGTGCCCGGCCTCGATCAGCTTCTGGCGGTGCGACAGCTTGATGCCGTCGATCCATTCCAGCGTCATCACCTTGCCGGTGGTGCGTTGCCAGTCGATCTGCGGGACCATGAAGTCCGGCTCGGCCTGCATGCCCTCGGCGAGTTCGGAAGCGGATGCTGCTTCGCGGCGCAGGTCGAGCTCGCGCGCGGTCCAGCGCTTGAACGTCTCGATCACCAGGCGGGGGCGCAGGCGCGAGGCCTCGCCGCCCATGCTTTCCACCTGGGCGGCGGCCCATTCATAGGTGTCGATCGCCTTGGCGAACTCGCTCTCGATGCCCGGGCGCAGCACCTTCACCGCGACCTGGCGGCCATCGGTGGTGATCGCGCGATGCACCTGCGCGATCGACGCGGCGCCGACGGGATGCTCGTCGAACTCGGCGAAGAAAGTCTCGAGCGGCCGGCCGAAGCTGCCCTCGATCCGCTGGCGGATCACCGGGAAGGGGAGCGGCGGCAGCGCGTCCTGCAGGCGCAGCAGGTCGTTCGCCGCCTCGTCGCCGACCAGGTCGGGTCGGGTGGCGAGCGTCTGGCCGAGCTTGATCGCGGCGGGGCCGATCGCCTGGAAGGCGTCGGCATAATGCGGCACCCTGGGCACGCGCGCGCCGAAGCGGGCGATGCGCGCCACGCGGCGCACGGGCTTTGGCGTATGCGGATCCTGCTCGATGCCGCGCAGCGCGCCGTGACGCGCCAGGATGCGGCCCCATTTCAGCAGGCGCCAGAGATGAACGGCGGGTGCGGTCACTTAGCTCAGATCTTCCAGCCGCTGTGGATCGCGACCAGCCCGCCGAGCAGCGGCTCGACCTTGGTCTGGGTGAAGCCGGCCTCGCGGATCATCCGCTCGAACTCGGACATCTTCGGGAAGCGGCGGATCGATTCGATCAGATAGCGATAGCTCTCCGCGTCGCCCGCCAGCATCTGGCCGAGCCTGGGGACGAGCTTGTGCGAATAGGCGTCATAGACTTCGGAGAAGCCCGGCCACTCGGTGGTCGAGAATTCGAGCACGAACAGACGGCCGCCACGCTTGAGCACGCGGTGTGCCTCGCGCAGCGCCTTGGGGATGTCGGTCACGTTCCGGATGCCGAAGGCGATCGTATAGGCGTCGAAGAACCTGTCGGGCCATTGCAGCGTCTCGGCATTGGCCTCGCTCCACACCAGCCCGTCGATCCCGCGCTCGGCGGCGCGCTCGACGCCGACGGCAAGCATCTCGGGATTGATGTCCGCCACCGTGATCGCGGCGCCCGAAGGGGCCATGCGGAAGGCGATGTCCCCGGTGCCGCCGGCCATGTCGAGGATATGCTCGCCTTCGCGCGGCTTCACGCGGCGGACGAACTTGTCCTTCCACAACCGGTGAAGCCCGCCCGACATGGCATCGTTCATCAGGTCATATTTCGCCGCGACGCTGGAGAAGACCTCGCCGACGCGGCGGGTCTTTTCCTCGGGGGCCACATCCTCGTAGCCGAAGGAGACGGTGTCGGTCATGCGACGGGCTCTAGCGGGGGAAATTTCCTACGTCATCCGTCCTTATCGTCCTATCTGCCCATATCGTCATCCCGGCGAAAGCCGGGATCTCAGGCGAAGACGAGGGACAGGAGCTGCACGAG
>JAEXLC010000037.1 GCA_023445495.1 Pseudomonadota bacterium
GAGCAAGCTCGGGGAGGATTTCAGGTAACCACCAGCTCGCGCAGGATCGCCTCCAGCACCGGCATCCCGGCATCGGTAACCACCAGCCGTGTGCCCTCGCGCCGAATCAACCCCTGCGCTTCCATCCCCGCCAGTGCCTTCGCATCCAGCGGCGCATCCGGAATCCGCGCCAGGTCCACGCCCTCGGCCAGCCGCAGCCCCATCAGCAGCGCCTCGACCCCGCGATCCTGCAGATCGAGCGGATCCTCGCGCTCGATGCCATGGCCGTTGCGCTCGATCGCGGCGAGCCAGTTTTCGGGCTTCTTCCGCCGCAGCGTCGCGACGCCGCTGCGCCGGCCATGCGCGCCGGGGCCGACCCCGGCATAATCGCCATAGCGCCAATAGGTGAGGTTGTGCCGGCTCTCCGCGCCCGGCCGGGCATGGTTGGAAATCTCATAGGCGGGCAGCCCGGCGGCGGCGGTGATCGCCCGCGTCGCCTCGAACAGATCGGCGGCTTCGTCCGGATCATAGGCGGCAAGCTCGCCCTTCTCGAACAGCGTGGCGAAGCGCGTGCCGGGCTCGATGGTCAGCTGGTAGAGCGAAAGATGCTCGGTGCCATAGGCCAGCGCCCGGTTCAGCTCGGCTTCCCATCCAGCCAGCGTCTGGCCGGGCCGGGCATAGATCAGGTCGAAGCTCACTCGGGCGAACGCGCGCTGCGCGGTCGCCAGCGCGGCGAGGCCTTCGTCCACGCCGTGCGCGCGGCCGAGGAATTGCAGGTCCGCATCGTCGAGCGCCTGCAGTCCCAGCGACACCCGGTTCACGCCGGCGGAAGCGATATCGGCAAAGCGCGCGGCTTCCACCGAGGAGGGGTTGGCTTCCAGCGTGATCTCGATGCCGGGCTCGAAGCCCCAATGCCGCTCCGCCGCCTCGATCACCGCGGCGACCGTCTCGGGCGGCATCAGCGAAGGCGTGCCGCCACCGAAGAAGATCGAGCCGAGCTTCCGGCCAGGCAGCGCCTCGGCCTCATGCTGCAGGTCGGCGAGCATCGCCTTGCGCCACAGCGCCTGGTCGACGCTCTCGCGGACATGGCTGTTGAAGTCGCAATAGGGGCATTTCGACACGCAGAACGGCCAGTGCACATACAGTGCTAGAGGGGCGGAGGTGTCGGTCATCAGACTGGTGGGCTTGGAGCGGGTAACGGGAATCGAACCCCTAGCGTAGCCCGGCAGGGCGAAGCGTCACAAGGAACACGGGTTCGCCGGGCAGCGGAAAATGGAGCGGGTAACGGGAATCGAACCCGTGTATTCAGCTTGGAAGGCTGCTGCACTACCATTGTGCTATACCCGCGAGCCGCCGGCCGAGTGCCACAAGGATGGGTGTGCGGTCAACAGGGCTGGGCTTCATTCTCCAGCTCCCCGGTTCCTGCAGTTCCCCGGCGAACGGGAAGCCACTCAAGTAGCTCAAGGAATCGGCAGCGCCGTCGTCGCCTTCACCTGCGACAGCGCGACGGTGGAATTGATTTCCTGCACCCCCGGCAGCTTGGAAAGCTTGGTGAAGAAGAAGCGCTCATAGGCGTCGATATCGGCGGCGACGATGCGCAGCATGAAGTCGAACACCCCCATCAGCACATAGGCCTCCAGCACTTCGGGGAAGGAGCGGATCGCCGCGGCGAACTCGTCGAGATTGGCGCGGCCATGCGCGTTGAGCTTGATCTGGGCGAAGATGTGCGCGTTGAGCCCTACCTTCTGCCGATCGACCAGCGCCACGCGCTTCGTGATGATCCCTTCCTTCTCCATCCGGTCCACCCGGCGCCAGCAGGGCGAGCTCGACAGGCCGACCATCTCGCCCAATTTCGCGGTGGGCATCGAGGCGTCTTCCTGCAGCACCTGGAGGATCTTGCGTTCGAATGGATCGAGGTCGGCGGGCAAATCTGTTCTCCAATATGCCGATATGGGGTGAGATGTTGCCCATATGGCGTTCAACTATGCAAAGAAGGCGACATTTTCCCGCAAATCCATGGAAGAGTCATCTCAGGATTTCAGGAGCCCTTTCATGGTCGATGCCCCGCAAGTAACCGCCACCCCGCCCGAGAGCGTGCACGTGCTGCGCGACGCGGAAAGCGGGCTGGACGGGGTCATCGTCCTCCATTCGAGCCGGCGCGGCCCGGCGGCGGGCGGGTGCCGGCTGTGGCGCTATGGCGACCATGCCGCTTTGGTCGGCGATGCGATGCGGCTGGCCGAGGGCATGACCTACAAGAACGCGATGGCCGATCTGCCGCTCGGCGGCGGCAAGGCGGTGCTCAACCTGCCCCAGGGCGAGTTCGACCGGGGCAAGCTCTTTGCCGCGTTCGGCCGGGCAGTCGCGCGGCTCGACGGCAATTACGTCACTGCCGAGGATGTCGGCACCAGCGTCGCGGACATGGAAGCGGTGCGTGGCGAGACCCGCCATGTCGCCGGCCTGCCGCCGCGCGATGGGCGGCCCGGCGGCGACCCCTCGCCCTGGACCGCGCGTGGCGTGTTCCTCGCGATGGAGGAAGCTGCCCGGCGCCAGCTCGGCAGCGAATTGAAGGGGCTGCGCGTCGCGGTGCAGGGGCTCGGCCATGTCGGCTCGGCATTGTGCGGGATGCTTCACGAAGCGGGCGCACGGCTGATCGTCGCCGAGCCGCGCCCCGGCGTCGCGGCCGAAGTCGCGTGCCGCTATGATGCGGAGATCATGGGCCGCGACAGCATCCTCGATGCCCGCTGCCAGATCTTCGCCCCCTGTGCGCTGGGCGGGGTGATCGACGGCGACGCCGTCGCCCGGTTGCGTGCCCGGATCGTCTGCGGTGCCGCCAACAATGTGCTGGCCACGCCCGAGGATGGCGACCGGCTGGCCGATCGCGGCATCCTCTATGCCCCCGATTATGTCGTGAATGCCGGCGGGATCATCAGCGTCGCCGGCGAATATCTCGGCTGGAGCGTCGATGAGGTGGCGAGCCGCGTCCATGCCACCGGGCTGCGGCTCGGCGCCGTGCTGGCCCATGCCGGGCGCGAGAGGCTGGCGCCGCACCGCGCCGCCGATGCGCTTGCCCGCGCCCGGATCACCGCCGCGCCGCTCGCTCCGGTACGCGAAGCCGCCTGAGCCATGCGCCTCGACATTGTCGGCGAATCGAGCGCCGCCTTGCTGTGCCGGCTGGTCGGACTGGCCGCGCAGCATGACCTGGTCGCGCCCGAGATGGAGGTGCGGGTGAGCGAGGACGGCATGGCCGTGCGGCTCGATCTCGAGCTGGACGGCCCGCCGGGGGTGATCGTCGCGGAGAAGATGCTCCGCTGCATCGGCGTCGAGGCAGTCGCGCTCGACGGGGTGCCGCTTTAGCCCTGGGGCGCGAAGGCGCGCAGGAAGATGTCGGCCATCTGCCCGGCCTCGTGGTCGCGCTCCTCGGGCGACAGTTCGAATCCCCAGATCATCCGCTGCTGCACGCCCAGGCACAGCGAAGCGAGCACGCGCGCGGCGAACAGCGGATCCTCGCGGCGCAGCTGCCCCGCATCCATCGCGCGCTCGAAGAACGCCGCGAGCATCTGCTGCGTCGGCAGCGGCGCGCGGCGGTAGAAGATCTCGCCGATCTCGGGAAAGCGCGCGACTTCGGAGGCGATCAGCCGGTGGAGCCGCAGCCCGTCGGGCGAGGAGACCTTGGCGATGAAGCCCTTGCAGAACTGGCGCACCGCCGCGCCCACATCCTCGCCCGGCTTGAGCACATCGGCGAGCTGCGTGCGATAATCCTTGGTCGCATCGTCCAGCACCGCGGCGAACAGCTCTTCCTTGGACGGGAAATAGCTCCACAGCGTGCCCTTGGACCCGCCCAGCTCGGCCGAGATCGCCGACATCGACGCGCCCGCATAGCCCTGGTCGAGGAATACGCGCTTGGCGATCGCCAGGATCGCCTCGCGGCGTTCCTCCTTGCGTGCCTCACGCTTGCCGGGCGCCTTCTCCATAATTTTTGTCATTACCGTACTATGGGGTACGATTTTTCGGTTGACAAGATGCTGCACTGCACCCATCTGCATCGCCGTACCAGACAGTACGGTATTTATATCATGACTCGATTCTTCCTCCGCCCGCTGCTGCTCACCGCGACTGCCGGGACCGCACTCCTTTCCGCCTGTGCGCCGGTGCCGAACCTCGGCGCCCGCCCCGAAATGCGCGCGCCGGCGGCCTATGCCGCGGACCAGTCGCTCAAGGGCGATGCCGCCAACTGGCCGGCCAATGACTGGTGGAGCGCCTATGGCGACAGCCAGCTCAGCGGCCTGATCGCCGAGGGGCTGGCGGACTCGCCCGATCTCGCCGCCGCCGCCGCGCGCCTCCGCTCGGCGCAGGGCTATGCCCAGCAGGCCGGTGCCGCGTTGCTCCCGTCCGTAGGCGTCCAGGCCGGCGCGACCATGGGCAAGCAGAGCTACAACAACGGCATCCCCGCCGCCTTCGTGCCCAAGGGCTGGAACGACAGCGGCCAGGTCGCCGCCAACCTCAGCTTCGATCTCGACCTGTGGGGCAAGAACCGCGCCTCGCTCGCCGCCGCCACTTCGGACGCCGAAGCCGCGCGGATCGAGCTCGAACAGTCGCGTCTCATCCTCTCGACCAACATCGCCAGCGCCTATGCCGATCTCGCCCGCCTCGCCGCGCAGCGCGAAGTTCAGGCCAAGGCGCTCGAGCTGCGCAGCCAGACGCAGAAGCTGGTCAGCGACCGCGTGACCAACGGCCTCGATACCCGCGCCGAGCTGAAGCAGGCCGATGCCGCCGTTCCCGCCGCCCGCGCCGATCTCGCCGCGACCGACGAAGCGATCGGCCTGACCCGCAACCGCATCGCGGCCTTGCTCGGCAAGGGCCCGGACCGTGGCCTGACCATCGCGCTCCCCGCCGGCCCGGCCGAAAGCCATGGGCTGCCTGCGGGCGTCACCACCGACCTGATCGGCCGCCGCCCCGACATCGCCGCCGCCCGCGCCCGGGTCGAGGCCGCCGCCAGCCGCATCAAGGTCGCCCGCGCCGATTTCTACCCCTCGGTGAACCTCAGCGCGCTGATCGGCTTCCAGGCGTTCGGCCTCGACAACCTGTTCAAGGGCGGATCGACCTATGGCTCGGTCGGCCCCGCCGTCAGCCTGCCGATCTTCCGCGGTGGCGCGCTGGCCGGCCAGTACAAGGGCGCGCGCGCCGGCTTCGATGAAGCGGTCGCGACCTATGATTCGACGGTGACCAATGCCTATCGCGAAGTCGCCGATGCGGTGACCAGCAAGAATGCGCTCGTCATCCGCCTTTCCGAGAGCCGCCAGGCGCTCGCCGATTCCGAAGCAGCCTACTCGATCGCCCGCCAGCGCTATGAAGGCGGGCTCTCCACCTTCCTCGACGTGCTGACCGCCGAGCAGGCCGTGCTGCAGAACCGCCAGATCGTCGCCGACCTCCAGGCTCGGGCGTTCACGCTCGACGTCCAGCTGGTCCGCGCGCTGGGCGGCGGCTTTTCCACTGACACCGCGGCAGCGAACGCCGCAACCAAGGACTCGACCCATGGCTGATGCCGAACCCAATCTCCATGTCGCGAACACCACCGCACCGGAGGCGCCCGCCAAGCCGAGCCTGCGCAAGCGCCTGCTCACCGGCATCGCCGGCGCGGTGCTGATCGCCGGTATCGGCTATGGCGGCTGGTATGCGCTGGTCGGCAGCCACTATATCAGCACCGACAACGCCTATGTCGGCGCCGATACCGCCAGCGTGACGCCGATGGTTGCAGCCCAGGTGGCCGGCGTCGCCGTCTCCGACACCCAGCAGGTCAGGAAGGGCGATATCCTCGTCCAGCTCGATGACAGCGACGCGCGGATCGCGCTCGCCCAGGCCGAGGCCGATCTCGCCAAGGCCCGCCGCCAGTACGGCCAGACCTCGGCCACCAGCGCCGCGCTCGCCGCGCAGGTCCAGGCCCGCAGCGCCGATATTTCCCGTGCCCGTGCCCAGCTCGTCGCCGCCGAGGCGGATTACGAGAAGGCGCGGGTGGACCTCGCCCGGCGCCAGCGCCTCGCCCCCAATGGTGCGGTGTCGGGTGAGGAGCTTACCTCGGCGACCAATGCCTTCTACTCGGCCAAGGCCAATCTGGAGCTGGCCCGCGCCGGCGTTGCCCAGGCCAATTCGACCCGCGGCGCCGCCTCGGGCGAGCTGGCCGCGAACAACGCGCTGATCAGCGGCACCACCGCCACTTCGGCGCCCGAAGTGCTCGCCGCCCAGGCCAAGGTCGATCAGGCCCGGCTCGACCTGAGCCGCACGGTGATCCGCGCGCCGGTCGACGGCGTTGTCACCCGCCGCGCCGTCCAGGTCGGCCAGCGCGTCGCCCCCGGCGCGCAGCTGATGCTGATCGTTCCGATCAACCAGCTCTATGTCGATGCCAACTTCAAGGAAGGCCAGCTGACCCGCGTCAAGGTCGGCCAGCCGGTCACGCTCAAGTCCGACCTCTATGGCGGCAAGGTCGAATATCACGGCAAGGTCGTCGGCCTGTCGGGCGGCACCGGTGCGTCCTTCGCGCTGATCCCGGCACAGAACGCCACGGGCAACTGGATCAAGGTGGTCCAGCGCCTGCCGGTCCGCGTCGCGCTCGATCCGAAGCAGCTCGCCGAGCACCCGCTGCGCGTCGGCCTTTCCATGGACGCCGAGATCGACGTCTCGAAGAACTGAGGACCCAGGCCATGAACGGCAAGGCCGAGGAAATGGCGCCGCTGAAAGGCGTGTCGCTGATCCTGGCGGGCGTGGTGCTCGCGCTCACCAATTTCATGGTGGTGCTCGACACCACCATCGCCAACGTCTCCGTGCCGCACATCGCGGGCAGCCTGGGCATCTCGGGCAGCCAGGGGACGTGGATCATCACGTCCTATGCCGTGGCGGAGGCCGTCTGCGTCCCGCTCACCGGCTGGCTCGCCGGCCGCTTCGGCACGGTGCGCACCTTCACCTTCGGGATGATCGGCTTCGGCGTCTTCTCGGTGCTGTGCGGCCTGTCGACCACGCTCGGCATGCTCGTCGCCTGCCGGATCGGCCAGGGCCTGTGCGGCGGTCCGCTTATGCCGCTCAGCCAGACCTTGCTGATGCGCATCTTCCCGCCCCAGCAGCGCGCCCAGGCGATGGGCGTCTGGGCGATGACCACCGTCGTCGCGCCGATCCTCGGCCCGATCCTCGGCGGCACCATCTCGGACAGCTGGTCGTGGCACTGGATCTTCTTCATCAACATCCCCGTCGCCGCGCTCTGCGCCTTCGGTGCGATGCGGCTGCTGTCGAAGGTCGAGACCCCGACGAGCAAGCTGCGCGTCGACCGCGTCGGCCTGATGCTGATGCTGCTGTGGATCGGCGCGCTGCAGATCATGCTCGATCTCGGCCGCGAGCATGACTGGTTCAACGACACCACGATCGTGATGCTCGGCGTCACCGCGCTGATCGGCTTCCTGGTGTTCCTCGCCTGGGAAGGGACCGAGGACCAGCCGATCGTCGACCTGCGCGTGTTCCGCCACCGCGGCTTCACCGTGGCGGTGGCATCCTTGTCCTTCGCCTTCGCGACCTTCTTCGCCTCGGCGGTGATCATCCCGCAATGGCTGCAGACCAGCATGGGCTACACCGCGACCTATGCCGGCTATGCCACGGCGTTCACCGGCGTGGCGGCGGTCATCATGTCGCCGATCGTCGCCAAGCTCAGCACCAAGGCCGATCCGCGTGCGCTGGTCTGCTTCGGCATCCTGTGGCTCGGCTTCACCTCGCTGCTCCGCGTGCACTGGAACAGCCAGGCGGACTTCTGGAGCCTCGCCTTCCCGCAGATGCTCCAGGGCATCGGCATGCCCTTCTTCTTCATCCCGCTGACCACGCTCGCGCTGGGTTCGGTGCGGCCGGAGGAGACGGCATCGGCGGCAGGCGTGATGAGCTTCCTGCGCACGATGGCGGGCGCGATCGGCACCTCGATCGCCACCACCGCCTGGGACGACAGCGCCCGGGTCGCGCGCAGCGAGATCACCTCGAAGCTCAACAGCGACGGCACGGTCGACGCGCTGACCGCGCAGGGCTTCTCGCTCGATCAGGCGCGCAGCGTGATCGCCCAGCTGGTCGACAAGGAAGCCTTTGCGCTGGCGACCAGCCACATCTTCCTGCTCTCGGCGATCGTCTTCGTCGCGGCGGCGATGATCATCTGGCTGACGCCGCGTCCTACGCGCGCCGTAGGGCCGGGGGCGGCGCATTAGGCCTTTTCACCGTCATCCCCGCGAAGGCGGGTATCCA
>JAEXLC010000191.1 GCA_023445495.1 Pseudomonadota bacterium
GGCAGCGGGACCCCGGCTCAAGGCCGGGGTGACGCAGCTTGTGGGCAAGGGATCAGTTGGCCGGCTTCGGCTTCCAGTTGGCCGGGATGCCCATGGCCAGCACCATCGGGCGGCGGGTGGCGATATATTCGTCCTTGCTCACCTTGCCGTCGCCATTGGTGTCGAACCGGGCGAGGAACATGCGGCCGCCCTGCTCCGCCCCGACATCCTTGCGCGGGCCGTTGTTGACGCTGACCGAGGCGCGCGGCGCTTCGTTCGCCTCGAGATAGCCCGACTTGTCCTTGTCCATCGTCGCGAAGCTCTGCGCGAGATAGGCATTGGCCTGCTCCGGCGTGGCGGGCACGAACGGCCCGTCATACATCTTCATCTTCTGCTGGGGCGCGGGCGCGCTCTGCTGCGGCGCCGGGGCGCCGGGCAGCGTGAGGGCCAGGACGGCCACTGCGATCGTGATGCTCATTGCAATTCCTCCAATCCACCACCGGCGCCTTCCGCCGGAGACGGGACCGGCATGCGGCGGCCGCGGCGACGCGGCGAGGTCCGGCGCATGGGGTACCAGCGCCTGGGACCGGGGCTGAGGCTGGGCCTGAGCCTCGGCCTGGACGAGCAGCCGGGCGGCCTGGAGCGAGGAGGAAAGGCCGAGCTTGGTGCGCGCCATCTTGAGCCGCTTCTCGACCGCATGGGGCGAGACGCCCAGCTCGATCGCCATTTCCTTGGCGGTCTGGGGAAGCAGGCGGCGGCGCAGGCATTCCTTCTCGTTTTCGGTCAGCCGGGCAATCGACGCCCGCATTCGCTCATCCAGCACCAAACGCTCCCCGACACCCGCAGCACCCACGCACTTCGGCGCGCCACGCTAGGACAAAGTCGAGTTTCGCCCAAGTCGGAGCGATTGGTACCCCATCCACATTGCGCGCCGGTGGCCAGCCACTATGTTGGCAGCGGATTGGGGGAGCGGATTTCTTGACCTTCGAAACTGCCATCGGACCGGCTGGCGTATTGCTGCTCGGCTATCTGCTCGGCTCGATCCCGTTCGGGCTGCTGCTGACGCGCTTCTTCGGCGCGGGCGATTTGCGCCAGATCGGCTCGGGCAATATCGGCGCGACCAATGTGCTGCGCACCGGCCGCAAGGGGCTGGCGGCGGCGACGCTGCTGCTCGACCTGGCCAAGGGCGCGGCGGCGGTACTGATCGCCGGCGCGCTGATCCCCGGCGGCGGCGTGCTGGGCGGCCTGGCGGCGTTCCTGGGCCATTGCTACCCGGTGTGGCTGAAGTTCAACGGCGGCAAGGGCGTGGCGACGATGATGGGCGTGGTGCTGGCGCTCCACTGGCCCTCGGGCATCGTCTTCGCGGTGGTGTGGCTCGGGATGCTCGCGGTGCTGCGCATCTCCTCGCTCGCCGGCATGAGCGCGGCGATCAGCGCGCCGGTGAGCGCGGCGTTCTTCGGGCGGATCGACCTGGTGCTGATGCTGCTCGCGCTGGCGATGATCGTGCTGTGGAAGCACCGCGCCAATATCGACCGGCTGCTCAACGGCACCGAACCGCGCGTCGGCGGGAAGAAAAGTGCCTGACAGGCGCGAGGCACGGCTAAGGCTGCTGCGCTCCGCCAATATCGGCCCGGTTACCTGGCGCCAGCTGATTGCCCGCTTCGGCGATGCCGAGGCGGCGCTCGACGCGTTACCGACACTCGCGGCACGCGGCGGAGGCCGCGCGCCGGTGATCGCCGATGCCGGCGCGGTGCGGCGCGAGATCGCCGCGGTCGAGAAGCTGGGCGCGCGCTACCTGTTCCTGGACGATGACGACTATCCGCCGCTGCTCGCCGCGCTGGACAGCGCCCCGCCGGCGCTGATCCTGCGCGGGCGGCTGGAATTGCTGGAGCGGCCGGCGGTGGCGATCGTCGGCGCGCGCAATGCTTCGGCGGTGGCGTGCCGCTTTGCCCGGCAGATCGCGCTGGGGCTGGCCGAAGCCGGCGTGACGGTGGTGTCCGGGCTGGCGCGCGGGATCGATACGGCGGCGCATATCGGCTCGCTGGGCGGCGGCACGGTGGGGGTGATCGCCAGCGGGATCGACATCGCCTTCCCGCCGGAGAATACCGAGCTGCAGGAGCGGGTGGCGCAGGGCGGGCTGCTGCTCGCCGAGCAGCCGCCGGGCACCGAGCCGCTGGCGCGCTTCTTCCCGTCGCGCAACCGGATCATCGCCGGGCTGGCGCTGGGCACGGTGGTGGTCGAGGCGGCGCCGCGATCGGGCTCGCTGATCACCGCGCGGATCGCAGCCGAGGCGGGACGCGACGTGATGGCGGTGCCGGGTTCGCCGCTCGACCCGCGCGCGCAGGGCTGCAATTTGCTGATCCGCGAGGGCGCGACGCTGGTGCAGGGAGTGGACGACATCCTAGAGATGGTCCGCCCGATCGATCCGCGCGCGGTGCGGGCGCCGGCGAACGGCTGGCAGGGACCGCCGCCCGAGGATGCCAGCGACGCCGACCGGCGAGCGGTGGCGGGGCTGCTCGGGCCGGTGGCGGTGAGCGTGGACGAGCTGATCCGCCAGTCCGGGCTGGCGCCGGCGGTGGTGCAGACCGTGCTGCTCGAGCTGGAGCTGGCCGGGCGGCTGGAGCGGCATGCCGGCGGACGCGTGAGCTTGGGTCGGTGAAGCACTGGGCGCAGGTCACCGGCCTTCTTGCCGAAGCGCTTGCGGGCGAGCGGGGCCGACTGGGCCCCGAAGATGCCCGGATCGTGCAGGACTATATCGAGCACAATGAGCTGGGGCTGGCGCATGACCACCTGCTGGACGCGCTGGCGGACAAGGAACTTCCGCTTCTGGCGCGGACAAAAATGCTACTCTCCGAAGCGGCCCGATTGATGGGGATCGACGACCAGGCGCCCTAGCAAGTTTCGCCCCCGTTCCTACATCCCCGCCACAACCCCAGGGGAGATTTCCGACATGGCCGACGCACCCGATCCCGCGAACAACCAGCCCGCCGGCTATGTCCCGCCCAAGGTGTGGCAATGGGAGCAGGGCAATGGCGGCGCCTTTGCCAGCATCAACCGGCCGGTCTCGGGCGCGACGCACGAGAAGGTGCTGCCGGTCGGCGAACATCCGATCCAGCTCTATTCGCTGGGCACGCCCAATGGCCAGAAGGTGACGATCATGCTCGAGGAGCTGCTCGCCGCCGGCCATGCGGGCGCCGAATATGACGCCTGGAAGATCAATATCGGCGAGGGCGACCAGTTCGGCAGCGGCTTTGTCGGGATCAACCCGAACTCGAAGATCCCGGCGATGGTCGATCATTCGGTGGACCCGACGATCAGCGTGTTCGAGAGCGGCGCGATCCTGGTCTATCTCGCCGAGAAGTTCGGCGCCTTCCTGCCGACCGACCCGGCGAAGCGCGCGGCGACGATGAGCTGGCTGATGTGGCAGATGGGCTCGGCGCCGTTCCTGGGCGGCGGCTTCGGCCATTTCTTCGCCTATGCGCCGTTCAAGATCCAGTATGCGATCGATCGCTATGCGATGGAAGTGAAGCGCCAGCTCCACGTGCTCGACACGCACCTGGCGAAGAACCGGTTCATGATCGGCGACGAGTATACGATCGCCGACATCGCGATCTGGCCCTGGTATGGCGGCGTGGCGCGCGGCGATGCCTATGCGGGGGCGGCCGAGTTCCTCAACATCGGCGAATATGCGCATTTCAACCGCTGGGCCGCCGAAGTCGGCGAGCGCGAGGCGGTGCAGCGCGGGCGGCTGGTCAATCGCGGCTCCGGCCCCGAGGACCAGCGCGTGCCCGAGCGGCATTCGGCGGCGGATATCGATGCGGTGCGGGCGAAGATGCTGGCCTGAGGCACACCCTGTCCTCCGATATCTCCAGCATGCTGAACTTGTTTCGGTATCCAGCCCGCCTCCAGCGGTATCGCCCGTGGAAGGTTGGACCCTGAAACAAGTTCAGGGTGACGCGGGAATGGGGAAGCGGCGTCTGCTTCCCCTTCTCCGCTACCGGCCGACATACTCCACCCGCGCGGTGCCCGAGGCCCAGACAGGCAGGTAGAGCCCCTGCCCGCTGGCCTTGATCGCGCCGGTGCGGACATTGGCGATGTCCGCGCGGATCAGGAAGTCGCCGGCACGCTTGCTGACGATCGCGCGGCGGACCTTGCCGAGCAGCTTCTCGAAATCGCGGGTGAAGTTCTGGGTCAGCTCGCCGGCCAGGACCTCGGACACCGCCGGGGCCTGGACGAGGCGGACGAGCAGGTCGCCGCCGATCCCGTCGGTATCGCCGTTCACCGCCAGCTGCTCGAAATGGACACGCTGCGAGCCCGGCGTGTTGACCGGCAGCGCGGTGAGCCAGACCAGCCCATGCGTCTCGATGCTGCTGTTCTGCGGGCGCGCGGCGATGGTGAGCCCCACCGCGATGCGGCCGCCGGTGGTACCATAGCCGGTGACCTTGTCGAACCGCGCCACCACCGGGCCGATGCCGGGCAGCTCGAACGGACGCGCGGCGCGCTTGGCCAGCGCCTTTTGCAGCACCGGCTCGAGCTGGGCATAATCGGCGATGACGGGGATGAAGAATTCGAGCTTGGACCCGGCAGCGTCGTGACGGAGCGGCGGCAGCGGCGTGGGCTTGGGATCCTCCGGACGCGGGCCGACGAACGTCTCGGTAAGCGCCGACAGGCCGAGGCTGAGGCGCAGGCGGTTGCCCGACAGGCTGTATCCGCCATAGCTGAGCTTCTGCGGCGTGATCCGCATCCAGACGGGCGGGTTCTGCTCGTTCAGTTCGAGCGAGGTGAAGCTCTGCCGCCAGGCATCGGCGACGCGGGCGCGGATGTTCACCTTCGCGATTTCCTGGGGGAGCTTGCGCTCGAGATCGCGGACGATGGGGCCGAGCTTCTCGTCGGCCTTGTCGGTAAAGGTGATGCGGCGGCCGAGGAAATCGATCCCGGGCGGCGTGGTCCAGCTATAGGCGAGGCGGACGGTGGCGCGGGGCTGCCAATTGTCGGTTACCGACAGGCGGATGCGGGCACGGACCATCGCCGATCCGGTCGCGGTCTCGCCCTTGAGGAAGCCGCCGACATGGCGCGCGGCGATATTGGCGCGGATCGGCACATCGGCGACGATGTCCCTGCCCTCGCCACGCAGGCGGATCGCGGAGCGAGTGACGGTGCCGACCACGGTGCAGCCGAGATCGGGGCTGACCTTGATCTTCGCCTTGAACAGCTTGACCCGCTGGGCGGGGACGCATTTGTCGATCTGCTGGTTGATCGACCAGAGCGTGCGCGGCACCGCCTGCTCGATCGCTCGGTTGAGCACCGAGACATGGACGTCGAGCGGCACATCGATCGCGGAGAGCTGGTGGGGGATCTCGATCGCATCGCTGGCGCGCGGCGGTGGCTCGACCTTCCCATCGAGCCTGTCGCGCAGCCAGAGATAGCCGCCACCGACACTGGCCAGCAGGAGCAGGAGAATGCTTCCGAATATCCACCAACCCCGATGCCCGCGGCGCGGCGGCGGCGAAACAGTCTCTTCGAGCAATCTTTGGCTCCCCCTGGACGTGCCGAAGTGATACCCGCGAAGCGTTACCAAGTTCCAGATCAACCGGGTTGACGGCCCCCGCCGCCGCTCCCCACCTTACACGCGTACACGTGAGGACCGTTTTCCCCCCATGCAGCTCGTCATCGTAGAATCGCCGGCCAAGGCGAAGACCATCGAGAAATATCTCGGCAAGGACTATCGCGTCCTCGCCTCCTACGGCCATGTCCGCGACCTGCCGGCGCGCGACGGCTCCGTCGACCCCGACGAAGGGTTCTCGATGGAATGGGAGACCTATGCCGACAAGTCGAAGCAGCTGAAGGCAATCGCCGACGAGGCGAAGAAGGCCGACCGACTGATCCTCGCGACCGACCCTGATCGCGAAGGCGAGGCGATCAGCTGGCACGTCCAGGAAGTGCTGCGGAACAAGAAGGCGCTGCCCAAGGAAGTGGAGCGCGTCACCTTCAACGCGATCACCAAGCCGGCGATCCTGACCGCGATGGAGCATCCGCGCGAGCTCGATACCGACCTGATCGACGCCTATCGCGCCCGCCGCGCACTCGACTATCTCGTCGGCTTCACCCTGTCGCCGGTGCTGTGGCGCAAGCTGCCCGGCGCCAAGTCGGCCGGCCGCGTCCAGTCGGTGGCGCTGCGCATCATCGTCGATCGCGAGCGCGAGATCGAAGGCTTCAAGCCGCAGGAATATTGGTCGGTCACCGCCGACATGGAGCAGGACGGCACGCCGTTCCAGGCGCGCCTGGTCAAGTATAAGGGCGACAAGCTCGACCGCCTGTCGATCGGCGACGGCAAGACCGCCGAGGCGGCGAAGAAGGCCGTCGAGGAGGGCCGCTTCACCGTGGTCTCGGTCGAGACCAAGCCGGCGATGCGCAACCCGGCGGCGCCGTTCACCACTTCGACGCTGCAGCAGGAAGCCGCGCGCAAGCTCGGCTTCTCGGCCAGCCACACCATGCGGATCGCGCAAGGTTTGTACGAAGATGGCGCGATCACCTATATGCGTACCGACGGCGTCCAGATGGACCCGAGCGCGATCCAGGACGCCCGCAAGGCCGTGGCAACGCGCTATGACGGCAGCTATGTGCCCGACAAGCCGCGCATCTACACCGCCAAGGCGAAGAACGCGCAGGAAGCGCACGAAGCGATCCGCCCGACCGATTTCAGCAAGGACCGCACGGGCTCGGGCGATCACGCCAAGCTGTACGACCTGATCTGGAAGCGCGCGCTGGCGAGCCAGATGGCGAGCGCCCGGATGGAGCGCACGACGATCGATCTGGAGGACGGCACCAGCCAGCATGGCCTCCGCGCCACCGGCCAGGTGGTGATCTTCCCCGGCTATCTCGCGCTCTACGAGGAAGGCCGCGACGATGAGGGCGACGAGGATTCGCGCCGCCTGCCCCGCATGAGCGAAGGCGCGACGCCGGCCAAGAAGGCGGTCAACGCCGAGCAGCATTTCACCCAGCCGCCGCCCCGCTTCAGCGAAGCCTCACTGGTAAAGCGGATGGAAGAGCTCGGCATCGGCCGGCCTTCTACCTATGCCTCGGTCATCCAGGTGCTCAAGGACCGCGCCTATGTCCGGCTCGAGAAGAACCGCTTCTTCGCCGAGGAGAGCGGCCGGCTGCTGACCGCGTTCCTCGAGCGCTTCTTCCAGAAATACGTCAATTACGACTTCACCGCCGAGCTGGAGGAGGAGCTGGACGACGTGTCGGGCGGCCGCGCCCAGTGGCAGGAAGTGCTCGAGGCGTTCTGGAAGGACTTCAAGCCGCGCACCGCCGATGTGATGGAGCAGAAGCCGTCGGACATCACCGCGGCGCTCGACGAGTTCCTGGCGCCCTATCTGTTCCCGGAAAAGGCGGACGGCAGCGATCCGCGCCTGTGCCCGAATTGCGGCAATGGGCGCCTCGCGCTGCGCGGCGGCAAGTTCGGCGCGTTCATCGCCTGCTCCAACTATCCCGAGTGCAAGTACACGCGGCGCTTCGCCCAGCCGGGCGGGGAGAGCGGCGAGGATAGCGGGCCGGAAGTGCTGGGCCAGGATCCGGACACCGGCCTGAACGTCGAGCGCAAGTCGGGCCGGTTCGGGCCGTACATCCAGCTTGGCGAAGGCAAGGAAGCGGCGCGCGCGTCGATCCCGAAGGATGTCGAGCTCGACCTGGAGATGGCGCTCAAGCTGCTCAAGCTGCCGCGCACGATCGGCGATCACCCGGAGACGGGCAAGCCGATCACCGCCTCGATCGGCCGCTACGGGCCGTATCTGGCGCATGACGGCAAATATGCGCGCCTGCAGGGCACGATGGAAGTGTTCGAGACCGGCATGAACGCCGCGGTGGTCAAGCTGGCCGAAGCGGCGAACAATGCCGGGCGGCCGGCGCGCGGCGCTTCGCGGGAGCCCTTGAAGGTGCTCGGCAAGCATCCGCGTACCGAGGCCGAGATCAAGCTGATGGACGGCCGCTACGGCGCGTACGTCACCGACGGCGAGACCAATGCCACGCTGCCCAAGTCGATCGACAAGGACCAGCTGACGCTCGAGGAAGCCGCCCAGCTGATCGACGCCCGTGCGGCGGCGGGTCCGGCCAAGGGCAAGGGCAAGAAGAAGGCGCCGGCCAAGAAGGCTCCGGCGAAGAAGGCGGCGGCGCCGAAAAAGGCAGCGGCGAAGAAGCCGGCCGCGAAGAAGGCTGCGGAATAATAGCCGTCATCCCGGCGAAAGCCGGGATCTCGTGCGGCTCTATTCCCGCCATCGCCTGAGATCCCGAC
>JAEXLC010000197.1 GCA_023445495.1 Pseudomonadota bacterium
GCGCGGGGCGGAAGCCGGGGCGCAGCAGGCGCGCGAGCGGCAGGCGCGTCGCGACCGGGCGGGCCGGGCCTATGCGGCGAGCGGATCGGCGCCGAAGATCCTGCTTGGGCGGCAGAAGGAGCGGGCGGAGAATTCGGCCGGGCGCGGGGCGGGCGTGGGCGAGCGGCTGGTCGGCGATGCGGAAGAGCGGCTGGCGGCGGCGCGCGCGGGCGTCGAGGTGGTGACACCTTTGGTGATCGAATTGCCGGCGACGGGCCTGCCGGCGAACCGGCGGCTGCTGGCCTTCGAGGATGTCGTGCTGGTGCGTGGTGAGAGGCGGTTCGGGCCGTGGAGGTTCGAGATCACCGGGCCCGAGCGGGTGGCGGTGATCGGGCCCAATGGCGCGGGCAAGACGAGCCTGTTGCGGATCGCCGCGGGGGAACTGGCGCCGAGCGGCGGCACGGTGGTGCGCGTCGAGGGGCGGGTGGCGATGCTCGACCAGCATGTCGCGCTGCTGGAGGACGCGGAGAGCGTGCTCGACAATTTCCGGCGGCTGCATGCGGGGGCGACCGAGCGCGAGGCCTATGCGGCGTGCGCGCGCTTCGCGTTCCGCAACCGGGATGCGCTGAAGCTGGCGGGCGACCTCAGCGGCGGCGAGCGGCTGCGCGCGGGGCTGGCCTGTGTGCTGGGCGGGGAGGCGGTGCCGCAATTGCTGCTGCTCGACGAGCCGACCAACCATCTCGACATGGCATCGGTGGAGATATTGGAAGCGGCGCTGGCGGGCTATGACGGCGCGCTGCTGGTGGTGAGCCACGACCGCGCGTTTCTCGACGCGATCGGGGTGCAGCGGGAGATCGCGGTGGCACGGTGAACCGCTCCCCAATCGGGACATGTGACGTTTCTGTTACGACTATTCGATTGCCGGGGGGCGGGGCGTGCCCCATAGCGGCGCATGGCAACGCCCCCGAGTAACAGTGCCGCGCTGACGCGCATTCAGGAAAACTGGCTGGCCCGGCATGAGCGCCGGTTGCTGATCTGGCTCTGCTCGAAGATGCCGCCCTCGGTCACGCCGGACAAGCTGACCGCGCTCGGCATGGTCGGCGCGTTCCTGGTGTTCCTGGGCTATGTCGCGAGCAACCTGTCGTCGATCTGGCTGCTGCTGTCGCTGGCCGGCTATGCCGTGCAGTGGTTCGGGGACTCGATGGACGGCAGCCTGGCGCGGTTCCGCAAGATCGAGCGGCCCTCCTATGGCTATTTCATCGACCATAGCTGCGACGGGCTGGCGAACCTGATGATCGTCGCGGGGATCGGCCTGTCGCCCTTCGTGACGATGGACATCGCGATGGTCGCGCTGGCGGGCTATCTGCTGATGTCGGTCCACGCCTTCCTTTCGGCGCGGGTGACCGGCGAGCTGCGGCTGTCCTATGTCGCCGCCGGGCCGACCGAGCTGCGGCTGATGCTGATCGCGATGACCGTGGCGATGCTGGTGGTCGGCCCGGGGCGCGACCATATCGGCCCGGTGCCGGCGTTCGACACGTTCGTCGGCGCGATCGCGGCGATCCTGATCACGCTGTTCGTGGTGCAGACCGCGATCATCGGCCGGCGGCTGGCGGTGCTGGAGAAAAGGTGAGCGCTGCGTGTGGGTGGCTAGGCCATCCCACAACCTGTCACCCTGAACTTGTTTCAGGGTCCAACGTCCCACCGGCGATATGGCTCGTGGAGAGTTGGATGCTGAAACAAGTTCAGCATGACGAGGATGGCAGGCCGATATCTGTCAGCTCAAGGGCGGCTCGCCGAGGTCTTCGTGGACCATGTCGATCTCGCGGACGCCGCGGTTGCGGCGGGCGGTGTTGACCAGCTCGCGCAGGCGCTCGCGGCGGGTGCGGGCCTGGGCCACGTCGCGGATCACCAGCGGGGCGTCGCGGGTGGTCTCGTCGGACGAGGCGATGGTGATCGTGCCGATGTCCGCCAGCTGGTTGATGATCGAGAAATCGATGCGGACGTCCTTGACGCGGTAGAGCTCGATCTCGTCGATCGACTTCTGGAGGATGCCCTTGTGGAGGATCAGCCGGTCCTCGGTGATCTCATAGGCGATGCCCAGATTCTCGAACCATTTGAGGATCAGCACGACGATCGCGACGGCGAGCAGCAGCGGCGCGACCCAGGCGGCGCCGACGAGCGTGCCATGCGCCAGGAAATAGAAGGTGCCGACCAGCCCGAGCAGGAACAGGAAGCAGGTGCCCCAGCCGGCGACGGTGCCGATCAGCCAGCCGAGCGTGGAGGAGCGGAAACGATCCAGGACTTGCGGCATTCGGGCACTCCCTGCGGGTTGGGCAGGGAGGATAGCGCGGATCGCGGCGGCTTCAACTCACGTCGTGTATTTGTCGCAGGTCGAGCGGGTGGCGGCGGGGGAGGGGTTGTAGAGCTGGGCGAAGTCGCGGCGGTCGCGGACGATGAACGAGGCGACGTAGCGGAGCTTGGCGGGGCCCATGAAGGTGGAGCCGAACAGCCGTTGATAGTCGTAGTTCACTTCGACGAAGATCAGCCCCGAGCCACTGGGCGCGGTGACCACGGCGCCGGGATCGCCCATGCCGGTGACGGTGGTGCCGGCATTGGCCTTGGTCGCATCGGTGCCCGCGGTCGCGCTGGTCGTGCCGTAGCTCGAATCATAGCCGGTGCCGCTCTTCAGCCCGAAGCAGCGCTGCCAGTGGATCCGCATCACCGGAGCGGTGTCGTAGCTCTGCTGGATATATTCGAGGCTGGAGAGCGTCACGCGGCCATTGGTGCCGATATTGAGCGAGGCGCCCTGCAGGCGCGCGGCCTGGAGCGCGTTGTTGAGATCGAGCTCGCGCAGCTGGACGACCGAGCTGGTGCTGCTCATCAGCCCCATGCGCGAGCCATTGTCGGCAAGGTTCGAGGCGAGCTGGCTGACGCGCAGATTGGCGATGGCGAGGTTCGCGGTCTCGACACCGTAGCAGCCGAGCACCAGCACCACCGGCAGCGCCAGCGCGAATTCGAGCATCGCCACGCCGCGGGTGGCGGGCGCGAGCCGGCGGAGCAGCGCGGGAAGGGGGAGGCGGAGCTTCGGCTTCATGTGCAGATCGTCGCGGGCGAGGGAACATTCTGGGTGGCGTAGGGCTGGTTCATCAGCGTGGTGGTGGCGCCGAGTGTCGCGCTGCCCGACCAGCCGAGCAGCTTCACCACCGGGAACAGCCGGTTATAGGTGATCTGGGCGGTGTAGACGGTGACGTCGTTGGCGCCGCCCTGGCCGCTGCGCCCGGCATCGGCGTCCCATTGGCCGTTGCCGTTGACGTCGGTGTAGCATTCGCCGGCCTCGCGCGTGCCGTTGCCATTGGTATCGACGAACGGCTCGGGCGCGATCGCGCTGAAATTGGTGTAGCTCTTCCGGGTCGGATAGCCGGTGGCATAGGCCGCGCTCGGCGCCGCCGACTTGATCTGCGAAAGCACGCGCGCATCGATGGTGGCGGCGGTGGCGCCCTGGATGCCGCTGTCGCGCCCGGCCTTCTGCACCGCGCCGGTGACCACCGACTGGACATAGGCCTGATAGCCGAGCTCGCACATGCCCATCATCAGCACGAGCAGGACCGGCAGCACGAAGGCGAACTCGACCACGGTCACGGCGCGCGCGTCGCGGGCGAGCCGCTGCAGGAAAAGGCGGGGGGCGAGCATCACTGCGACACGCGGAGCATCGCCACCTGCTTGGCGATCGCGGCGAAGGCAGTGGACAGGCCGGTGCCCGAGGTGGTGGCGAGCGCCTGGCTGGTGGTGGTGGCGCAGGACTTCATCTCGGTCGTCGCCGAGGAATCGATCGTGACGGTCCACACCTGGATGTTGCGCGCCTTGGCCGCGCTGCATTCCGCCAGGAAGCGGGCGTTGTGATAGGCCTTGAGATTGGTGAAGTCGCCGCCGCTCACCCGGCGGTCATAATATTCGTTGCCGTACATGCCATAGACGCCGGTGTTCGGCGACATGTCGCCATCGGTGAGGAACACGATCACCCGGTTGGGCGCCTGGCGGCCGGGCCAGGCGGCGGTGTCGGCCTTGAACAGGCCGGTCGGCGAGAGCAGGCGGGTGCCCCAGATCATGCCGGTGTCGTGATAGGTGCCGCCGATCGGGCGGAAATCGGTGGCGTTGACGTAGTTGGACACGTCGGTGCGCGACATGGTGTCGAGCCGCGCGACCGGCTTGCCGCACGAGACATAGCCCGCCTGGTAATAGGGGGTGGTGCCGATGTTCGGATGGCTCGAGCTGTCACCGGTGGAGGTGGCCGCGCTGGTGCTGCCGTAATTGTAGCGGGCGTAGAACAGCTCGGGCCACATCGGCTTCCACTGGGTGTCGATGTTCGAATTGGGCACCAGATCGGGATCGAGATCGGGCGGCAGCGACGCCTGGCTGAAGCTCATCGTGCCGGCGGTGGTGTTGCGCTCCTCGATGCAGCCGGTCCAGCGATTGGTGGCGCCGGTGGTCTTGCTGGGATCGGTGACGGCATTGCCCGCGACGAAGCTGCGCACGTCGAAATCGAGCTGCTGGTAGCGCCAGGTCGGCTGGCCATTGCTGGTGCCGGTCTGGTAGCGCGATTCATAGTTCCACTGGGTGTTCGCGCTGCCCGTGCCGCCGACCATGTAGGACGGCGACAGCGTGACGATCGCCTTCCCGGCGTTTACCGTCGAGGTGTAGGTGACGAAGCCGTAGCGGATATGGGTGGACGGGTCCGCCGCCGAGGCCATGGTGTCGTAGAAGCTGAGCACCGCCGAGCGCAGCGCGGCGATGCGCGAGCCGCTCTTCTCGGGGACATAATAAGCGGTGCTGCCCGGATAGCCGGCGACGCTGTCATTGCCGCTGGCGGTGCCGTCGGCCGGGCGGCTGTAGCTGGTGGTGCCCGCCGCGCCGACATAGGCGTTGCAGGTGGTGTCGTCGTCCTGCGGCAGGCAGGCCATCGAGCCGGTGGTGTCGAGCACGAAGATCACGTCGGTATCGGCGACGTCGTAGCTCGCCTCGCAGGTGACGGTGATCGTCTGGCTGGCCATGCCGAAGATCGACATGATCGTCATCGGCACGGTCGACTGGGCGGTGCCGGCGACCTGGGCGCTGGAGGTCTTGGTCGGCGTGAAGGTGGCGGTGGCGGTCTTGAACCAGCCGGTGCGGAAATTGTTGGCGAAGAAGGTCTGCGCCTGGGCCGAGGCGGTCGAATCGAGCGTGGTGTTGCTGAGCGAAGTGTCGGTCATGAACTTGCGGCCGGCGAGGACGCCGGCGTCGCAGGCCTGCTGGAGGCGGGTCTTGACGACATAGAGGCGGGCGGTGTCGATCGCGACGCCGCAGAAGCCGGCCAGCGGGATCAGCATCGCCGCCATCATGGCGAGCGTGTTGCCGCGACGATCGCGCGCGAGGCGCGTCATGAACCGCGATGCCTGCCGATCTTCCATCACGCGACCACTCCGACCCGCAACCCGACGCGGGTCACCCAGTCTTCTGGGCCTTGCCACCATAATGGGGGAGAAGTGGTTTACGGAGGGTTACGGAGAAACACGCATCCGTGCAACTACAGTAGCTTAACCTGTCCTGCCGTTCATGTTTCGCGACCGGCCGAGCTCAGCTCCCGGGGGCCGGATCGCCCGCGCCGACCACCTGGGCGTCGATCTGCAGCGTCTTGCCGCTGGCGAAGGACAGCTGGAGCGGGACCTTCTGGCCCGCCTTCACCGCCGGGCCGATCGAGAACAGCATGACGTGGCGGCCGCCGGGGGCGAATTCGAGCTTGCCGCCGGCGGGGACGGCGACGTCCTTGAGCGGTTCCATCGCCATCATGCCGTGATCGCCCTTCATGCTCTCGTGCAGCTCGGCCTTCAGCGCGGCGCGCGAGGAGACGGCGAGGAGGGTGTCGGCGGTGGCGCCGCCCTGGACGGTGAAATAGGCAGCACCCGGCTGGCCGGCGACCGCGGGCAGGCGAATCCAGCCATTGCTCGCGGAAACTTCACCCTTGGGCGCGCAGGCAGAAAGTGCCACCATCGTAACGATCGCTGAAAACCGTCGCATCCGCCATACTCCCATTTCGGGAAAGCCCTTAGAAAGCCCTGCTTCTTGCGGCAAGCGCCAGCGCACCTATATCCGGCGACGTGATCGGTTCTCCGCGCTGCCTCCTAGCAGGGGCGTTGGGGGCCAAGTGTTTGAATTTTACTGGGGGCCAACGAGGGACCATGGCTAAAGTTATCGGTATCGACCTGGGGACGACCAACAGCTGCGTTGCAGTGATGGAGGGCGGCAAGCCCAAGGTCATCGAAAATGTGGAAGGCGCGCGTACCACGCCTTCGATCGTCGCCTTCGCCAAGGACGGCGAGCGCCTGATCGGTCAGCCGGCGAAGCGCCAGGCAGTGACCAATCCGGACAACACGGTTTTCGCGGTGAAGCGCCTGATCGGCCGCCGCTTCGACGACCCCGTGACCAAGAAGGACACCGAGCTGGTGCCCTACACCATCGTGCGCGGCTCCAACGGAGACGCCTGGGTGCAGGCCGGCGGCGAGGATTATTCGCCGTCGCAGATCTCGGCCTTCATCCTGCAGAAGATGAAGGAAACCGCCGAGGCCTATCTCGGCGAGAATGTCAGCCAGGCGGTCATCACGGTTCCGGCGTATTTCAACGACGCGCAGCGCCAGGCGACCAAGGACGCCGGCAAGATCGCGGGTCTCGAAGTGCTGCGCATCATCAACGAGCCGACGGCGGCTGCGCTCGCTTACGGCCTCGAGAAGAACGACGGCAAGACGATCGCGGTCTATGACCTTGGCGGCGGCACGTTCGACATCTCGGTGCTCGAGATCGGCGACGGCGTGTTCGAAGTGAAGGCGACGAACGGTGACACCTTCCTGGGCGGCGAGGACTTCGACGCCAAGCTGGTGCAGTTCCTGGCCGACGACTTCAAGAAGGCCGAAGGCATCGACCTGACCAAGGACAAGCTGGCTCTCCAGCGTCTGAAGGAAGCGGCCGAGAAGGCGAAGATCGAGCTTTCGAGCGCGCAGACCACCGAAGTGAACCTGCCCTTCATCACCGCCGACGCCAACGGGCCGAAGCACCTGGTGAAGACGATCAACCGCGCCGAGCTGGAGCGCCTCGTCGAGGACCTGATCCAGCGCACGCTCGAGCCGTGCCGCAAGGCGCTGGCCGATGCCGGCGTCAAGGGCTCGGCGATCGACGAAGTGGTGCTGGTCGGCGGCATGACCCGCATGCCGAAGGTCCGCCAGATCGTGAAGGAGTTCTTCGGCAAGGAGCCGCACACCGGCGTGAACCCGGACGAAGTCGTCGCCATCGGCGCGGCGATCCAGGCGGGCGTGCTCCAGGGCGACGTCAAGGACGTGCTGCTGCTCGACGTGACGCCGCTGTCGCTGGGCATCGAGACGCTGGGTGGCGTGTTCACCCGCATGATCGACCGCAACACCACGATCCCGACCAAGAAGTCGCAGGTGTACTCGACCGCTGACGACAATCAGCAGGCCGTGACGATCCGCGTCTTCCAGGGCGAGCGCGAAATGGCGGCGGACAACAAGCTGCTCGGCCAGTTCGACCTGGTCGGCATCCCGCCTGCGCCGCGCGGCGTGCCGCAGATCGAAGTGACCTTCGACATCGACGCCAATGGCCTGGTCAATGTGTCGGCCAAGGACAAGGGCACCGGCAAGGAGCAGCAGATCCGCATCCAGGCCTCGGGCGGTCTTTCGGACAGCGACATCGAGCAGATGGTCCGCGACGCCGAGAGCTTCGCCGAAGAGGACAAGAAGCGCCGTGCCGCGGCCGAGGCGAAGAACAATGCCGAGAGCCTGGTCCACACTACCGAAAGGCAGCTGGCGGAGAATGGCGACAAGGTCGATGCCTCGCTGAAGGCGGAGATCGAGGCGGCGGTTGCCGAGACCAAGACTGCGATCGAAGGCGGCGACGCCGACGACATGCAGGCCAAGAGCCAGAACCTCGCCCAGGTGGCGATGAAGCTGGGCCAGGCGATCTACGAGAAGCAGCAGCAGGCCGAGGCTTCGCCTCAGCAGGGTGCGGCTGCCGGGAACGAAGCGGGCGGCGAGGAAGTCGTCGATGCGGAGTTCTCCGAGGTGGACGACAACAAGGCGTAAGTAGATGTTTTCCAACCGTCATCCCGGCCTTGCGCCGGGATCCCGCTTCTTCTCGGTCGGAGAAAGGCAGCGGGACCCCCGCTTTCGCGGGGGTGACGGGTTGGGATACGGGGGCCCGGTTTTTAAATGACCACCGAAGTCGATTTCTACGAGCTGCTCGAAGTCGAGCGCACCGCGGACGAGGCCACGCTCAAGTCCGCCTATCGCAAGCTCGCGATCAAATATCACCCCGACAAGAATGCCGGGTGCAAGGACCATGAGGCCAAGTTCAAGGCGATCAACGAAGCCTATGACTGCCTGAAGGATCCCCAGAAGCGCGCGGCCTATGACCGGTTCGGCCATGCCGCCTTCAAGAACGGCATGGGCGGCGGCGGTGGTGCCGGCCCGCAGGATTTCGGCGCGTTCAGCGACATCTTCGAAAGCGTGTTCGGCGAGTTCATGGGCGGCGGACGCGGCGGCCCGCGCCAGCAGCGCCGCGGCGCCGACCTGCGCTACGACATGGAGATCACGCTCGAGGACGCATTCCACGGGACGACCACCGAGATCACCGTCGACGTCTCCGGCCATTGCGAGACCTGCGACGGCACCGGCGCCAAGCCAGGCACCAAGGCGACCCAGTGCAAATATTGCGGCGGGCACGGCAAGGTGCGCGCGCAGCAGGGCTTCTTCATGGTCGAGCGCGCCTGCCAGCATTGCCACGGCGCCGGCGAGATCATCGACGAGCCGTGCCGCGACTGCCGCGGCGAGGGCCGGGCGGACAAGACCAAGACGCTCAAGATCAACGTGCCCCCCGGCGTGGACGAAGGCACGCGGATCCGCCTGCAGGGCGAAGGCGAGGCAGGCGCGCGCGGCGCACCGGCCGGCGACCTCTACATCTTCCTGCACGTGAAGAAGCACGGCCTGTTCGACCGCGAGGGCACGAACCTGTTCGCGCATGCGCCGATCAGCTTCACCACCGCGGCGCTGGGCGGCGAGATCGTCATCCCCGGCCTCGACGGCGAGAAGCATGTCGTGAAGATCGCCGCGGGCACGCAGAGCGGCCGCGAGGTGCGCCAGCGCGGCGCCGGCATGCCGGTACTGCAGGGACGCGGGCGCGGCGACCTGGTCGTCGAGCTGGTCGTCGAGATGCCGAGCAAGCTCACCGCCAAGCAGCGCGAGCTGCTCGAGGCGTTCCGCGAGACCGAGACCGGCGAGGAATGCCCGCAGGCCACCGGCTTCTTCGCCAAGCTCAAGGCGGCGCTGGGCTGAGGCTCGGTTCCAGCCGCTGAAGGATCAGCCCTCTTCGCCTGGTGCGGAGGGGGCTTTTTCTTGGGCGCGGCGTGCCTTGGCGCGGGCGATGCGGATGCGTTGCTCGATCAGCCCGGCGATGGTGAGCCGCTCCGACATGCCCCGTGGATGGGCGTTGAGCGGCAGGCCGATGATCTCGCCGCCGATCAGGCGGAGCGGCAGCAGCCCCGCGCCGCGTTCGCCGTCGATCCGGCGCTGCTTGTCTTCGCGCAGCAGCGTGCCGTCATAATAGGTCGAGTCTTCGATCTCGGTGAAGGGCAGGAAACGCGCCGCGCCTTCCGGATCGATCAGCATCCCGTCGCGGCGAAAGGCGAAGGGGCGCGTGCCATTGTCGTGGTGATAGGTGGCGACGATGTCCGCGGAGATGCCGCCGGCGTGCAGGCCGGAGGCGATGCGCAGCAGCCGGGCGCGCATCGGGTCTTCGGGGCCGGGCCGGGGTTCAAGCATGCGCATAGCCTAGCAGGCCGGGCGCGACGGCGCACCCCGGGCGACGCGCACTACCGTGCCGCGTTCATCCGGCGGGTGACCTCGGTCCAGTCGGTCATGAACAGGGCGGCGACCAGGCGCGGCACCGCGCCGTCGGGCGGGGCGGTGCCGTCCCACAGCGCGTCGCGGCGGTAATTGGCGTAGATCACCATGCCGGACACATATTGGATCTCGCTGCCGGGCCGGGCGGGATCGTAGAAATTCGGGTTCCAGTCGGCCTGCGGGCGGCCCTGATAGTCGCAGCAGGTGGTGACGAGCGGATCGCGGCCATTGGTGGCGACATGGAAGAAGGGCTCGCCCTTCGCCTCGCCGGTGAGGGCGCCATTGTAGCGGCCGCGGCGGACCGGGATCTCGCTGGACCATTGCTGGCCATGGTTGATCCGCACGCGCAGCTCGGGTGCCTCGTCGGGCGTGTAATGGCGTCCGTCGATCCGGGTGGTGCGCGGATCAGCGAGCCGGATCCGGGGCGCGAAGATGCTGAGCGTGGCGGAGAGCCGGCCGAACCGGTCGCGCCCGATCCTGATGCGCGGGCTGACCGCATAGCCGTGCGGATCGGCGAGCGACGGCTGGGCGAGCAGCGCGGCGAGCGCGATCCGCGCCTTGCGCTCGAACAATGCGCGCTCGGCGGCGGAGATCGGGCGGCCGTCCGTGCTCAGGATGGCCGGCAGCACCTGGCCCGGCGCGCGCGCGTCGGCGGTTTCGCCGAGCATCGGGTCCGGCGGCGCGCTCCGCCAGAAATCGACATAGCGGTGATAGCGGAACGGCGTGCCGTCGGCCCAGCGGCCGGTGCGCGCGGCATCGTCCTGGGCATGTGCGGGCGGTGCGGACAGCGCCAGCATCAGGCTGGCGATGCCGGGCAGCAACCTGGCGATCATCGAGCTTTCTCCTCACTAGGACTGCGCTGTCCAGGCAGCGAGAGCCGGCCGCGACAAGCGGCGCGCGACCAAGGTGGACGCCGGCAGGGTCAGCGCGTTCGACGGCACGGAACGCACCACTTTGTTGTAGACGCTGCGTGCTGCACGACCTGCGGGGGAAGATGCTGCCGGGAGCATGATCTGCTAATCGCATGCCGATGCACCGCTATCGCCCCTACCTGATCCTGCTCGCGCTTGTGCTCCTGCTGGCGAACCTTGGGTTCCTCGGCTGGCAATGGCACCGCGATACGGCGCCTAATGCCGAGATCACATATGCCGGGCTGGATTCTGCGGTCGTGATATCGCCCTTGCCGCTCGAAGAGCCGATATTGAGCCTGCACGCGGGACAATGGCATCTCGACGGGAAGCCGCTGCCCGATGTTGCGGCTTATCTGGGTAAGCTGGCGGCAGACCAGCGCCTGCCGATAGTTTCAGTGCGCAGCCTTGGCGAACTTCCCCCCGTACTGCGCGCACTGAAAGCGCGCAAGGGCTGCAACATCCTGATTCGTGAAGGCGGCTCTGTGTCACGGACAGGGCCGCTGGCCGATCCCCCCAATAGCGAGATGCTCGACATGCCGGCATTGGTGCTGTGCGGTCATGCGTTCGGGGATGCCGGGTTTTCCGGAGCCTTGCCACCGGATGGGCCGATCCACATCTCTCCCTCGGCGCCTTCGTTACGTTAACGTAAGCTGCAAACCCAGTTCAGCATCGCCTCAGCGCGACTCGCATAGAACGGCCTCATCCCCGGTGCTCAGGCACCGGCCAGAAGAGGAGTTGAGATTATGCGCAAGACGCTTCTGGGCCTTACGGCCATGGCCGTTGCCCTTCCCGCCCTGTCGACCCCGGCTGCCGCGCAGCGTTACGGGTATGACGGCTATCGCGATCACGGCCGCTACGAGCGCAGCTACGATAATCGCGGCTATGACCGGGGCTATAACGATCGCGGCTATTATAACGGCCCGACCTGGCGCGGGCGTGACGGCCGCAACTATTGCCGCCGTTCGGATGGCACGACCGGTCTGCTGATCGGCGGTGTCGCCGGTGCCCTGGTTGGCCGCAGCATCGACCGCTATGGCGATCGTACCCCGGGCACGCTGCTCGGCGCGCTGGGCGGTGCCCTGCTCGGCCAGGCGATCGACAAGGACAATAGCGGCGGCCGTCGCTGCCGCTAAGGTCCCGACGGACTTTCAAGCAGGAGGCAGGGGCCCGGTGGAAACGCCGGGCCCCGTCTAGTTTGTTTCGAGCACGTAAAAC
>JAEXLC010000308.1 GCA_023445495.1 Pseudomonadota bacterium
GCCGGGGACGACTCGGCCGAGCCCGCCGCGCCCAAGCGCGAAGGCCCGGTCCTCCGCTCGGTCGGCCCGGGCGGTTTCGTCCGCCAGAATCCGGGCGAGCAGGCCCCGCCGATCTCGCCGGCCCCGCCGCGCCGACTCGTGCCGGCCAAGCCGAGCGACGCGATCGCCGGCAAGACCAGCCTGCTCGACCTGAGCGACAAGATCTGCAAGTGGCCGCTCGGCCATCCGGGCGAGCCGGACTTCCATTTCTGCGGCGACAAGGTGAACCCGGGCTTCCCGTACTGCGTCGAGCATTGCGGCCATGCCTATCAGGCGCAGCTGCCGCGCCGCGACCGTCGCCCGCCGCCGCCGCTACCCTTTGGCGGCCCGCGCGTCCGCTAAGATCGTTGCACGCCTGGCGCCCGGCGAAACGCTGGGCGACCGGGTGCTGCGCGTCGACCATGCCGGCGAGCATGGCGCGGTATGTGTCTATCGGGCGCAGCGCCGGCTCGCCCGCTGGACCGCGCCCGGGCTGATCCCCGAGATCGACGATTTCATCGCGCACGAGATGCGCCACCGCGCGCTGTTCGCCGCCGAGTTGGCACGCCGCGGCCAGCCGCGCTGCCTGAGCTATCCGGTCTGCGCCGTGCTTGGCACGCTGCTGGGCACGATCACCGGGCTGCTCGGCCGCCCTGCCATCGCGGCAACCACCGTCGCGATAGAGCGCGTGGTGCTGCGCCACATGGCCGGGCAGATCGATGCGCTGTCGGGCGAGGATCCCGCCGCAGTCGCCATCCTCCGCGATATCCTGGTCGAGGAGCAGGAGCATCACGACCGCTCGGCCGCGCACCTGCCGGGCGGCGCCTTGCGTCTGCTCGACCTGGGCGTCGCCACCGCGACCGAAGCGGTGATCTGGATCGGGATGCGCCGCTAGAGAGCGCGCGCTGCTCCCCGGCCCTTGCCGGGGAACCGGCGGCCGTCACGGCCTGAATTGCGGTGCACCCCGGCGCCGTGCCCGCTTCAGGCGAACAGCTCGCGGTCTCGGATCTTGACTGGCACCGTGTAGAATTTCTTCCACCAGGGCAGCGCGCCGTCGGTCGGCGGGATCTTCAGCTCCTTGCGCTTGCCCTGTTCCTGCTGGTCCTTGGCGGCGAGGCGGTATTGATAGGCGTCGAAGATGCGCAGCGCCTCGACCATGTAGCTGGTGGCGAAGCGGGGATCACGGATCACCACCAGGTTCTCGCCATTCTGCATGTCGGCCGGGTAGGAGAAGTTGTAGCTGCCGGTATAGACCCGCGCGCTCGGCTTGTTGAAATCGATCACCACGAACTTGTGGTGCATCTTGATGCCGCCCCCGCCGCTCGCCTCGCTGTGGAACGGCTCGGGCACCCCCTTGGTCAGCGCGGCCGGGGAGACCGAGGCAAGGTTGCCGTCCGGCTGCCGCAGCTGCATCTCCTCGGTCGCGCCGACCGGGGCATTGGCGATGCCATAGACGAACAGGTCGCTGCGCGCGGTCGCCCTCAGGATCGCATCGGTCACTTCCCCGCTGGTCTGGCTGAGAAAGGCGAGCGAATAGAACAGGCTCGACTGGGCGCCGTCGATCGCCTGGCCGATGCTCTTCTGCGTCGAGCGCGCCGCGTTGTGCGGGCTCATCGCGATCTCGGCGTCGAGCCCTTCCACCTGTAGCGGGCGCCAGGTCGCCGCGCCGCTGGCGGCGAAGCTGGCAGCGGTGCCGTTCCAATAGGCTTCGAACGCGTCGCGCTGCTGGGCGACGATCGCCTTGCCGGTGACGATCAGCGCGTTGTTCGCCTGGACGTAGAAGCCGCGCCACGAGAAGTTGGTCGAGCCGAGCACGACCTGCTGCACCGTCGGCCCGTCGACGACGATCATCTTGTTGTGCTGGAGGTTGCCCATCTTCTGGCGGACCACCTTGGCGCCCCCCGCCGCGCGCACCGCGGCGGCGCGGCTCTCGGCCGAATGGGGCAGCCCCTTGTCCTTGGCGCCGCTGCCGCTGTCGTCGAGGATGATGCGCAGCCTCGGGCCGATCTTCGCCAGCCGCTCGATCAGCTCGGGCAGGTTGAGCTCATAGGCGACGACCATCACCTCCGCCGCCTCGTCCTCGATCGCGGCGTCGAGCAGGCCGACGATCCGCGCCCGCGCCTCGAACCCCATCCAGGCATAGGCGTCCTTCGCCTTGGGATGGGTGGAGACGAAGTCATTGCCCTCATCCGCCTTGGCCGGGATCAGCTTCTTGAACCCCTCGGCCCCGCCATATCGGTCCACGAAGCTCTGCGACGAGACATAGCCGCGGGTGAAGGCGACATTGATCTTGCCGGGCAGCGTCTCGGCATAGAGCGAGATCTGCGCCTCCTGCGCCAGCCCGCGCGACAGCTCGCCGGCGGCGTTCATGAACATCGGCGTGACCCGGTAGGTGAACAGGCCATGGACATTGGCGATGCGCGGGAAATGGATCCAGCGGAACGACTGGAGCGGCGCCTCGGTCGTCGGATATTGCTCGGGCGGCGCGCCGTCCTCGCTCGGCTTGTCGCGGCCCGGAAAGGCGATGCGGTTCTTGATCGCATAGAAGCGGTCGCCATCGGGCGGGAGATACTCGACCGCGAAGCCGACGAAATCGAGCGGCGGCTCGCCCTGCCGCCAGTTCATCGCGATCAGGACCATGCCCTCGCCACGGTGCAGCTTCAACGTGAAGGGCGCGACTGCGTTCTTGCCCTCAACCTGCCAATCCATCGTCATCGCAAGATCCCCCAAGTTCCCCGACGGCGCGCGGACCAGCGGACGGGAGGCGCCTGCGCGACCTCGCCTGTGCCTGTGGACCGGCAGGCAAGACTAGCATGGCCGGTGGATGCGCCCCAGAAACGATCCCGCCGAAACGGTGGCTACGCGCGCACCCGATCCGCCGGAAACGCCGACCGGCCCTCCGCAAAATTACGCATATCCGGGGATTTGCGGCGCTTGGTTTACGCGTTGCTAACCGGACCCGCGCTAGCCCCGGGGAATGAACCGTTTCGGAGTAAAGCTCGGCCGACACGCCCTTGCCGCGCAGCTTGCGCTGGTCGGGCTGGCGCTGGCCTGCGCGGCCTTCTGGCCGCCCAGCCGGGGACGGATGCTGCTTGTCCCGATGCTTCCCGGCACCGCGAACCCGATGCTGGTGCGCGCGATCGACGGCGGCGCGCAGCTGCTCGGCAGCGGCCCGCTGCCC
>JAEXLC010000239.1 GCA_023445495.1 Pseudomonadota bacterium
CCCCCCCCCCCCCCCCCCCCCCCACGCCCCTTTTGCGACCCGTCAGAACCGTCCGCGCAGACCGATCATGACCTGACGGCCCGGATCGTAAAGCGTGAAGGCGGCCTGATCGAACTGGAAGTAGCTCCGCTGCTTTTCCTTGGTGAGGTTGATGACGTCGAGCGTGAGCTCGGGCGCCCATTTCAGGTCGAACACCTTGGCGAAGTCGACGCTCGCCGACATGTCGTACTGCTGATAGTCGTTCGAATAGAGCCGGGCGAGCGCGATGCCGTTCTGGTTCGCGTCCGACGACACCGAGCCGCGCTGGAAGGTGGTCGACAGGCGGATGTTGAAGCCGCCCTGCTCGTAATAGCCGGTGATGTTGTAGGTCACCGGCGACACGCCCACCGCAACCGCCGGGGCGGCGCCCGAGCCGGTCTGGTCGATCAGCGTCAGGTTGGCGTTGAAGCCGAAGCCGTTGAGGCCGATCTTGCCAAGCAGGAAGTCGAGCGGCTGCACCCAGTTCACTTCGAGGCCGTTGACCTTGAGCGTGCCGGTCGCGTTGACCTGCTGGTTGAGCACCACGGTGGCGGCGGTGGGGCCGCCACGCGAGTTGATCGCCGCCTGCTGCGTCGGCGTCAGCGTGTCGTAAGTCACGCCATAGGATGCCAGCGCGGCGAACGGCACCGTCACCGTGCCGGTGGTGGTGAAGCCGGTCACTGCCTTGCGGAAGGCGGTGAAGCCGACATAGCCTTCCTTGCCGGTATAATATTCGAAGCCCAGGTCGATGTTGGTCGACAGATAGGGCGAGAGCGACGGGTTGCCGACCGAGCCGACATCGGCCGAGGGCGTCGAGAAGTTGAGGCCCGGCAGCATCGTGTTCGGGTTGGGCCGGGTCATCGTCCGCGAGACCGCGGCGCGGACCACCGCGGCATCGCCGATATGGAAGGCACCGCTCGCCGAGGGCAGCCAGTTGTCGTACTTGGCGTCGGTGTAGACGAAGTTGGTGATGTTCGGGAAACAGCTGCCGTCGCGCGGATTGCCGGTGCCCGGGCAGGCCGCAGGCAGCGGGCCGGCACCGTCCGGATCCTGCGAGTTGCGCGGATCCGAGATCGAGACACGGCCGCCGATCCGCTGGTCGGTGCGGACATAGCGGACGCCGGCGTTGTAGTTGAGATGGTTGTTGTCGCCGATCTGCAGGTCGCCATTCACCTCGGCATAGGCGCCGAGCACCTTCTCGCGGACATAGCCGCCGCTGGCGCCGGTGTTCGACGAGCCGGCCTCGGGCGCGGCATTGTGGAAGGCGTCGTAGTTGGACGCCGCCTTGAACGCGTTCCAGTCGACCGTGACGAAGCCGGCCGAGGTCGGGCGCAGCAGGCTGGCGAGCTGGGCGTTGGAGATCAGCGAGCCGGCATAGGTGACCGGGCCGGTCGAGCCGCTCGAATAGCCGGTGCCATAGGCCGGATAGCTCGGATAGCCCGCCGGCGCGGCGCCGGGCTGGACCAGGCCGTTGCACGGCGGCTGGGTGTTGGGCGAGGGCACGAACACGCTGGGGCGATTGCCGCACACCGCATTCTGCCAGGCCTGGCTGTTGTCAAAGGCGCTGATCCGGCGCGACGTGTCGTCATAGGCGGCGCCGACCTTGAGGTTGAGCGCGTTGTCGCCCCAGACGAGGTTGCCGCGGATGCCCTTGGTCTCGGTCTGGCGCTTTTCGTCCTGGATGTTCACGCGGCCACCCGGCCAGGCGAAATTGGCGGGGTTGTTGAGGTCGATATTGGTGGTGATCGACGGGATGTCGCCGCCGGTATTGTCATAGTTCACCGTCACGCCCGAGCTGGCGTTGGTGAGCACGACGACACTCGGCGATTCGCGGTGGAAGCTCGACCAGGTGTAATTGCCCTGCAGGTCGAACTTCAGCTTGTCGGCGATCTCCCATTCCAGGCCCGGGTTCACGCCCCAGAACTTGGTCTTCTCGAGGAAGGGGCGATATTCGAGGAACCACTGTGCATTGGCATAGGTGCCCTTGGTCACCACGCAGCCGGCCGTGCAGTCGCTGCGGTCATATTGCGTGTTGAGCGGGATCGCGGCGCCATTGCGGCCGACCCAGTTCATGTCGACACGCTCGAGCTGGTTGTCCTTCCAGCCAAACATGCCGTCGACATAGGCATGGAAGGTGTCGCCCTTGTATTCGAGGCTGGCGATCGCGTTGATGCGGTCCTTGGTGCCTTCCTCGAACATCGGGCGGCCGAGGCGCGGGATGATGCCGTTGTCGAGCTGCGAGATCGTCGCGCCCGGATTGCGGGCGAGCAGGAAAGCCTGGTCGATCGTCGTGCCGGTGACCAGGCCGTTGCCGGCATTGGCCGGAACGGTCGCCGGAATCGTCCAATTGCCGCCGCCGGTGGGGTTGCAGCCGCTGGTCGCGCCGCACTGGGCGGCCGACAGGTTGGGGTTGGTCCAGCCGATCGTCTCGAAGCCGGTGGTGCGCACCTTGTTGTGCACCCCGGCGACGCCGAGCAGGATACCGAAATCGCCCATCGTGGTGCTGGCGAGCAGCGAGCCGCGATAACCCCAGTCCTTGGCGTTGGTGTTCTTGGTCAGCTGCGCGCCATAGGTCAGGTGCGTGCCCGAGCGATCGAACGGCCGCGCGCTGCGCATGTTGACCGTGCCAGCGGCGCCGCCCTCGACCTGGTCGGCGATGCCGCTCTTGTTCACCGTCAGCGAGGTGAACAGCTCGGTCGGGAACATGTCGAGATCGACTTCGCGGTTGGTGTTCTGCGAGTCGGTGCGGCCGGTCGAGGCGACTGCCACCGGCGCGCCGTTCAGGAGCACGCGGGTGAAGTTGGTGCCGAGGCCGCGGATCGTGACGTTCAGGCCTTCGCCGGTCACTTCACGCGCGATGGTCACGCCAGGGATGCGGTTGAAGCTCTCGGCGATGTTGGTGTCGGGGAACTTGCCGATATCCTCGGCGAAGATCGAGTCGGTGAAGCCGACCGAATTCTTCTTCGCATTGGTCGAACTGGCGAGCGAGGCGCGATAGCCGGTGACGACGATCGACTGCTCTTCCTGGGGGACCGACTCCTGCGCGGCCGGCGCATCGGCGCTCGGCGTGGCGGGCGGGGTCTGGGCGGTCTGGGCCAGCGCGGGCCAGGCAGTGCCGGCGAGCATCACCGCGCCGATCATGCCGAGGCGGCGCGCAGTGAAACGGGACGCAACTCGAGCGTGCATATTCCCCTCCTGTGTGGCCTCTTCCCGGGCCGTTGAGCGTATCGCGTGGTTGCGATGTTAGCGGTCACATTTGGCTATGCCTCGACGGAAGCGCTGTCAACTCATACATTTGAACCAAATAAGTTTAACGCGCGAACAACCACTTACCGCAGCACGGTGGATGAATTGACGCGCCGCACCATATTGTATGAGTTTAATTGCACAGCCGCCGAGGGCCGACTCAGGCCGATTTTTTGCACCCCGGCATTGCGACGGGAGGGGGCACACCACATCTGCCGGGCTCTCCCTCCCCTCGCTCCCGATGAGGTAATCCCATGCGCTACAACCAGCTTGGCCGTTCGGGCCTGATCGTCTCGGAACTGTGCCTTGGCACCATGACCTTTGGCGGCGAGGGCGGCATGTGGGGGCGGATCGGGCAGCTGCAGCAGGAAGAGGCGGATGCGCTGGTCAAGGCGGCGCTGGATGCGGGGATCAACTTCTTCGATACCGCGAATGTTTACGCCGAGGGCCGGTCGGAGCGGATCCTGGGCCAGGCGCTGAAGAACCTTGGCGTGGCGCGGGACGAGGTGGTGGTGGCCACCAAGGTGCTGGGGCGGATGCATGACGGGCCCAATGGCGCGGGCGCCTCGCGCGGGCATATCCTGGCGCAGGTGGAGAAGAGCCTGGAACGGCTCGGCACCGGCCATATCGACCTGTACCAGATCCACGGCTTCGACACCGCCACGCCGATCGAGGAGACGCTCTACGCGCTCGACAGCCTCGTCCGGAAGGGCGTGGTGCGGTATATCGGCCTGTCCAACTGGGCGGCGTGGCAGGTGATGAAGGCGGTCGGGATCGCGGCGGCGAAGGACTATGCCTCGATCGCTTCGCTCCAGGCCTATTACACCATTGCCGGGCGCGACCTGGAGCGGGAAGTGATCCCGATGCTCGACAGCGAAGGCGTGGGGCTGATGGTGTGGAGCCCGCTCGCAGGCGGCTTCCTGTCGGGCAAATACACCCGCGCGGGCGACGGTGAGGGCCGCCGCGCCGGGTTCGACTTCCCGCCGGTGGACAAGGAGCGCGGCTATGACGTGGTCGATGTGCTGCGCGCGCTGGCCGAGGCCAAGGGCCGCTCGGTGGCGCAGCTGGCGCTGGCCTGGCTGCTCCACCAGAAGGCAGTCTCCAGCGTGATCGTCGGCGCCAAGCGGCCCGACCAGCTGGCCGACAATCTGGGCGCCGTCGACGTGGAGTTCACCCCCGAGGAGCTGGAACGGCTCGATGCGGTGAGCAAGCTGCCGGCGGAGTATCCGGGCTGGATGCTCGAGCGCCAGGGTGGGTATCGCGGCGGGCCCAGCGAGCGGCGGCAATAGACCCGCCTTCGCCTGAGACCCCGGCTTTCGCCGGGGTGACGGTTATCAGTCGAACACCACCGTCAGCGACTCCGCGAAGGGGCCGTTCTTGACCAGCCGTCCGGCACCGCCGGGCGCGCGGCGGACATTTGCGCGCTTTAACAGAGGCTTGAGCATCATGTGCAGCGTCGCCCGGTTGATGTGGCGGCCGAAGCACTGGTGCAAATCATATCCGAAATGGATGTAATTGCTGGCCGGGCGGTGCGGATCGAAACGGCCGGGATCGGTGACCCGGCGCGGATCCATCATCGCCGAGGCGAAGGCGGCGAGCACCGTGTCACCCGCCGCGACCGGGGTCTCGTGCGAGGTGCCGCGCGCGATCATGCCATCGACCAGCACGTTGCGCGGCAGGCCGGGCGCGAGCGGATCGAAGCGCATCGCTTCCTGGACATAGCCCCAGAGCAGGTCGTCGTCCCCTGCCCGCGCCGCCGCCTGGGCACCGGCCAGCGCATCGGGGCGGCGAAGCAGCTGCTCCATCGCCTGGGGCACGACCATCGGCGGCTGGGGCGGACCGCCGACGATGAAGCCCATCAGATTGGTGCGGATCTCGACATCGGAGAAGCCGGGCACGCCCTTCTTCTGCAGGGCGAGGCAGCGGGTCAGGACGTCGTCGCGGCCGGGCGTCGCCTTCCGCGCGGCGATCTCGGCATCGATATGCGCGCGGAGCGCCGGAGCGATCTGGTCGACATCGGCGCGCAGTGCGGGATCGCCCTTGGGATCGGCGAACTGGAACTCGAACAGCCGCGTGCCCCAGACGCGGAGGTCGCCGCCCTTGGGCTCGGGCACGCCGAAATAGTCCGCCAGCACCGAGAAGGTGACGCGGCGCACCAGCGTATCGACCACTTCGATCCGGCCAGGCGCGGCCGCGACGATCGCCTCGGCCATCGCCTCCGCCCGGCGGCCGAGCTCGGGCAGGTCCTTCGGCAGCACGACCATGCGCATCGCATCGGTGTCGCGGTGATAGAGCGGCGTGTCGCCCATGCCGAGGAAGAAGGGCTCGCCACCCATGATGACATCGAGCTTGGGCTTGTAGGGCGCGCCGAACACCGGATCGGTGGCGAACACTTCCTTGACGTCGTCATAGCGCGAAGTGAGCGTCATCCCGCCGAACTTCACCACCGGCTTCCAGCGCCGGAAAAAGGCGAAGGCATAGGGCATGGCGGCGAACACCCGCCCCTCGATCCAGCGAGCCAGCCCCTTCTTGCCGGGGCGCAGCACGTCGCGCGAGGTGAGCGCGTTCACAGCGAGCCCAGATAATCGAGCGCCGGGATGCTCGGCAGGAAGAAATACTCGCCACCCGCCATCTGCACGAAGGTCTCGACATCGATGATCCGGCGCAGCGGATCCTCGGGGATCGTCATCGTGCCCTTGGGCCCGATCAGCGGATCGGTCTCGTCATAGAGCGTCGCGAAGTTCGGGTTGAGGATCCAGGTCTGCTGGACGAACTCGAACTGACGGGTGATGTCGGTGTTGAGGCAGACGAAGAGCAGCCCGCGATCGACGTCATCCGGCGTCGGCGGGACGCTGATCGTCTTGCCGTATTTCCGGCCGCGACGCAGGATGCGGTGGTTGTTCGCCGCATCGAGCAGCGTCTGCTTGTCGGCCGGCGTGGGCGCGAGGCCGTCGCGCGGATTGGCGCGGCGGACATGGCTGCCCAGCGGGCAGCCCATGCCGTGGCGATCATTGTCCCAGAAGCCGAAATCATTGTTCTCGACCGGGATCGTGCCGAGCGGACAGAGCAGGTTGCCGTGCGTGTCGCGCCCGACCACGCGCTCGGCCATCCAGGTGGTGGTGACGTGCGCCGACCCTTCCGGATCGCGCTCGCGGATATGGGCAGCAGCGGCACGCATCGACTGCCAGAAGGCATAGACGTCCTGCTTCAGCTCGCGGACGACCATGTAGCTGCCGTTGAGCCCGAGATCCTTGAAGCCGACGCCCTTGGGATGATCGGGCAGGCCAGCGGTGTTGCCGGCGCTGGCGGCAACCACTGGACCCTGGGCGACCTCGTTATGGCCATTCATATGGCCCATCAGTATCTCGCCGAGCGGCACGCCGTTCCAATAGTCCTTGGGCACATTGGTGCCGTCCTTGTAGACGACGGTGCCGGTCTCGAACGGGATCGGCTGCGAGATGCCGTCGGCAAAGCCGAAATGCTCGCGGGCGATACCCTGCTTGTCGAGCCGAAGGTCGAGCGGCAAGTGATGCGAGACGGTCACCTCGAACGGCGCGAGCGCAGCGCTCACTTCCTCGCACCAGACCTCGGCCGCTTCGTCATGCTCGCAATAAAGCAGGACTATCGCATGGACCGTGACCGGCGTCTTGATCCGCTGCTCACGGATTTCCTGGCGATCGTCGAAGGCGCGCGCCTCGTCATCCACCGCGGCATCGTCGAGCGGGGTGTTGCCGCTCCACTTCGGGCCGCCGGGGATCACCGTGCCCTGCCATTCCTCGCCGCGCCGATCGCCGAGACGGCGCAGGCGATCCTCCTGGAACATGCCTTCCTGGAAAGGCCGGTCGAAGGAGGCGAGCGCATTGGCGCTGAGCCCCATCTTCTGCAGGCCCGACCAGGTGAAGCCCATCGCGACGGCGCGCGGATCGCGGCCATCGGCGTCGGTGACCTGCGCGACCTTGCGCAGCGCCTCCAGCCAGGCGCCGCCGCCCTTCTTCTTCACGCCCTTCCAGCCAAGCTCGAGGAACAGCGCGCGGCCAGTGGGCAGCGACGCGAAGCCGCTGACCACCAGGCCCTGGGCCTGGCCGCTGGCCGGGGCCGAGAGATGCCAGTTCGGAGTGCCGCCGCCCTCGCTCACAGGTCGTTGATCCACGCCGCGGCCTCCTTCTCGCTGAGCTGCTTCTTCCGGAGACCCAGGGCGATGCGATAGTTGCGCTCGACCTGCTCCGCGGTGAGATCCTTGTACGCCGAATACCAGAAGCGGCTGACCGCCATCGAATGGCGCGCCCATTCCTTGAACTGGCGGCCATGGCTGGCGCCGTCCTTCACCAGGAAGCGCGTCGGCGGGAAGCCCACCCCGCCGCTCCAGGCGAGCGTGAGGCCCGCATGCGCCTTCTCGATGAAGTCATCGAGATAGCTTTCCCAGGTCTGGTCGAAGTTCGAGAAGAACATCAGCCGGCTGTCGTTGTTGACCCGCGCCCAGTGCGCGAAATGGATGGTGCGCATCGAGCCGAGATAGCCCTCGCGCGCCGCCTTCTGCACGCGCAGCAGCAGGTGCAGGCCGTGATGGCCGACGCGGATCAGGATCGCGCGCAGCACGCCCGGCTTGATGAGGACGATCGAGCCCATGTGGTTCTGCGGGATCCAGTCCTCGCGCCGCGCCATCTCGCGCAGCATCTTGGGATCGACCGGCGGCGCATCCTGCGAGGCATCGCGCCGTTCGAGCCAGCGCAGCCAGACCAGCACGCCGGCGACCGTCACCGCGATGCTGGCGCCGCTCCACGCCGCCCAGATCGCCATATCCCACCAGGCCGGCCAGAACGGCTTGTGGCCGATCCACGACCAGACCGGCGCGGACAGCGTGGCGGCAATCGCGACATAGACCGCCACCGCGATCACGACGGGAACCAGCAGGTGCCGGAGGAAGAAGGTGAGGAAGCTGAACCGTGTCGGCGTCGCCGTGCCCGGCAGCGGCTTGCCCATCCGGTAGAGCGTGCCGGTGAACACCGCGAACAGCCCGACGCACAGCGCGACATAATATTGCCAGGCGAGCTGGCTCTTGAGGACCAGCCCCGGGACCGACAGCGCGAACACCACCAGCAGCACGAACCAGGCGAGCCGGGCATAGTCGCCGACGCTCTGGAGGAACGGGATGCGGGCGGGCGCCTTCTCCGCCAGCCAGCCGAACTGGGGCAGCAGCGCCGCGCGCAGCTTGGCATGGATCTCGACGGGGGTGAGCTTGCGATAGGGGCTGGGGCCGCCGTCATTGGCGTTGGCCAGCTCCTTACGGGTGCCGAGGAACAGCTCGCCCTCGGCCAGGATGCGGTCGCGCGTCATGCCGCGATTGCCGTGGTGATAGACCGTCGGCGTGAGCGTGCGCGCTTCGAGATAGGGCGCGATCGGAGCGCGGCTGTCCGGCGCGGTCACCGCGTCGAACAGGTCGCCGGTATGATCGAGCGGGCGCTTGCAGCAGCGCAGGAACGCCCGCAGGTCCGGGCCGATTGCGGTTTCGAGCTGGCCCCAGAACGGCCCCGGCGCGCCATCGAAATTGGCCTCGATCACGAAAAGCGGATCATAGTCGAAGCCCGGAAAGGCGGTGAGCGACATGAAGTGCACCGCCGGTACCGTCGTCAGGAAGTCCGCGAAGGGCCCGGTGCCCCCCGATGGATTCTGGCTGCGCCGGTCCCGCAACGCGTCGAGCAGGCCCGACAGATGGTCGAAGCTCTCGGGCTTGACCTCGAGTGCCACCGATAATGTGGTTTGCCGCATCCCCAACGCCCCCTCAAACGTGCGGGGAAACTGGCACGGCATTTCCTACATCGATAGCAAATATTCGACATGGACCCGAAGTGGACGCATCAGTCTCCAAAGTCCGCGATGTTACCGCGAACAAAGCCCCTTTCGCTTGTATGACACCGGTGGCATACAATCCTAAAAACGGAGAGGAATGCATGGGTATCAGCAGGCGTGACGCGTTCGGTGCGGTGCTGGCAGGAGGGGCGGCCGTGGCCGGCGGCGCGGGCGCGCTGCTCCGGCCGGACGAGGCCCATGCGACACAAACGGACGCTCTTGTCCCCGGATATAAGCGCGGCTTCGACAACCAGCGCATCGCCGACCTGGGCGACGGGCGCTTCCTCAACCCGCTGCTGGCCGGCGACCATCCCGATCCCGCCATCCTGAAGGACGGCGCGGATTACTACATGACCTTCTCCAGCTTCGATTCCTATCCGGGCATCACGATCTGGCACAGCCGCGACCTGGTGAACTGGCAGCCGCGCAAGGCGGCGTTGACGAAGAATATCGGCTCGGTCTGGGCAGTCAGCCTGGAAAAGCACAAGGACCGCTACTTCATCTACATCCCGGTGAAGGCGAGCCCGAACTCGATCTTCGTGATCTGGGCCGACCATATCGACGGGCCGTGGAGCGACCCCATCGACCTGGGGCTGCACGCCCATATCGACCCCTGCCACGCGGTGGGTGAAGACGGTTCCAGATGGCTGTTCCTTTCGGGCGGAGACCGGGTGCGTCTTTCCGAGGATGGTCTGTCCACTATGGGCAAGGTCGAGCATGTCTACGACCCCTGGCACTATCCCGAGGAATGGGACGTCGAGAGCTTCTCCCCCGAGGGACCGAAGATCCATCACCACAATGGCTGGTTCTACATGATCACCGCGGTGGGCGGCACGGCGGGTCCGCCGACCGGCCATATGGTGATCGCGGCGCGTTCGCGCTCGATCCACGGACCCTGGGAGCAGTGCCCCGCGAACCCATTGGTGCGGACTGTAAACAACGACGAGGCCTGGTGGTCGCGCGGGCATGCCAGCCTGGTCGAGGCACCCGACGGGAGCTGGTGGTCGATCTATCACGGCTTCGAGAACGGCTATTGGACGCTGGGACGCCAGGCGCTGCTCGACCCCATTGAATGGACGGCGGACGGCTGGTTCCGGATGACCGGCGGGGATCTTTCCAAGCCGATCCGCAAGCCCAAAGGCGGCGCGCGGGTGCCGCATGGCCAGGCGCTGTCGGACGACTTCAACGGGCCGCTGGCGCTGGGGCGGAAGTGGAATTTCTTCAAACCCTCGCAGACGGAATCGGACAGAGTGCACGCCGAAGCTGGCACGCTCACCCTGAAGGCCGCGGGCAAGGCGCCGGTGGACAGCTCGCCGCTGCTGCTGATCGCCGGCGACACCGGCTATGAGTTCGAATGCGAGATCGAGATCGCGCCGGGCGGCACTGCGGGGCTGGTGCTGTTCTATGACGAGAAGCTCTATTGCGGGCTCGGCTTCGACGAGAAGCGCTTCGTCACCCACCAGTACGGCATGGAGCGCGGGCGGCCGGCCAATCCCTATGGCCGGAAGCTCCGGATGCGGGTGCGCAACGACAGGCATATCGTGGCGTTCCACCTCTCCGGCGATGGCGGGAAGACGTGGAAGCGGTTCGACCGGGGCATGGAAGTGTCGGGCTATCACCACAATGTGCGCGGCGGGTTTTTGATGCTGCGGCCGGGGCTCTATTCGGCCGGCGAAGGCGAGGCGAAGTTCCGGGACTTCAGGTTCCGGGCGCTTTAGGGCGCGACTTCGAGTTCGAATTGCCCACAGATAGTGCGTCACCCCGGCCTTGTGCCGGGGTC
>JAEXLC010000297.1 GCA_023445495.1 Pseudomonadota bacterium
GGCGCGGGCCCCTTCCTCTCCCAAAGGGAGAGGAAGATTTCGGCTCAGGCTTCTTCCTCGAAGATCTCGACCGCCACATCGGCGTTGGCGCTCAGGCGGACCTGATCGCCTTCCACGCCGGCGACCAGGCCGAGCGAGATGTAATGATGGTGCCCGGCATGCGAGCCTTCGGCGCCCTCGATCTCGGCGCCCGAATCCTTCTTGGTGAGCTTGATGCGCTCGCCCTCGACATGATCGACGGTGCCGACATGGACGCCGTCGGCGCCGATCACTTCCATATGCTCCTTGATTGCACTCACGTCGGTCATCGCCATTCTCCTTGGGGAAAGCTTTCGCACGCTCAACGCGCGCGGCGGGGAAACGATGCAGCCCGCCGTGCGCGCTGTCACTCACCCGAAAGGGGTATTGCATGAAGCCGTTCCGTACCCTGTCCGTCGCCGCCCTGCTGCTGCTCGCCGCCTGCGCGAAGCAGGTGCCCACGGCCGTCCAGCCCGAGGCGCCGGGCTTCCTGCTCGGGCTCTGGCATGGCTTCATCTTCCCGGTCGCCTGGTTCCTCTCGCTGATCGTGCCCGACGTCGCGGTCTATGCCGTGCCCAACAATGGCGGCTGGTATGATTTCGGCTATTTCCTCGGCATCTGCGTGTTCGGGGTCGGCGCCAATCGCGGCACCCGCGTGACCAAGGTCGTCTACCGCGACCGCACTGTCCGCCGCGGCAACACCACGGTGATCGACCACGAATGACCCGCAGCCTCGCCTTGATGGCCGGCATCGCCGGAGCCGCGGGCGCCGCGGGCCTCACCACGTTGGTGAAGCCCGGCCTGGCCCGCCGCGCGCTCGGCCTGCCCGAGGCCGAGGCGACGCGCTATGCCCTGCGCATCGCCGGCATGATGCTGCTCGCGCTCGGCCTGTTCCTCGGCGGCTTCGCGGCGGTGTTCACCCTGGCGGGAGGCGTCGCATGAGCACGCCGCAGTTCCTCCTCGCCGCGTTGCTCATGGGCTTGCTTGTCTTTGTGCTCGGCTGGGCGTTCGGGCGGCTGATCGATCCGCTGTTCGGGTTCGATGCGCGCCGTGCCCGGCTTTACCGTCGCCGGGCAGTCCGCATCGGGCGGGGCACGGACCTCTATTTCGAGGAACTCCGCAGCCTCGACGCATCGCTCGCCCAACTCGAGGTGCAGGCCGCGCGCCCGCGCCAGAACTGGCTCGCCCGCCCGCTGGTCCTGCTGCTGCCCTTCGTCCTGCTATCCTTCGGCGCCTTCGCGCTCGGCCTTTTCGCACAGCCGCTCGGGCTGGGCGCGCCGCCCGCCTGGTTCGACCTGATCCCTCCCGCGGCCTGGCTGCTCCTCGGCCTGCGCTACCTGATCGACCCTGCCACCGTCGACACCGGTGGCTTCGGCACGGCGCGCGGTCTGGGCTTCTTCTTCGTCGGCCTCGCGGCCTTCCATCTCGTCATCAAGTTCATCTAATTCGTCACGGAGTAAACCCATGCCGCTTCTCGAAGCCCGCAAGACCTACAAGCCCTTCGAATATCCCTGGGCGTTCGAGTTCTGGAAGCGCCAGCAGCAGATCCACTGGCTGCCGGAGGAAGTGCCGCTGGGCGAGGATTGCCGCGACTGGGCGCAGAAGCTCACCGATCACGAGCGCAACCTGCTCACCCAGATCTTCCGCTTCTTCACCCAGGCGGACGTCGAGGTGCAGGATTGCTACCACGAGAAGTACGGCCGCGTGTTCAAGCCGACCGAGATCAAGATGATGCTGACCGCGTTCAGCAACATGGAGACGGTCCACATCGCCGCCTATTCGCACCTGCTCGACACGATCGGCATGCCCGAGACCGAATATGCCGCCTTCCTCCAGTACAAGGAGATGAAGGACAAGCATGACTATCTGAGCACCTTCGGCGTCGACACCGACGAGGACATCGCCAAGACGCTCGCCATGTTCGGCGGCTTCACCGAAGGGCTGCAGCTCTTCGCCAGCTTCGCGATGCTGATGAACTTCCCGCGCTTCAACAAGATGAAGGGCATGGGCCAGATCGTCAGCTGGTCGGTTCGCGATGAGAGCCTGCACTGCGAAGGCATCATCAAGCTGTTCCACGCCTTCACCAAGGAGCGAAACTGCCTCACCCCGTCGGTCCGCGACGATATTCTCGACATGTGCCAGAAGACGGTGCGCATCGAGGACGCGTTCATCGACCTCGTCTTCGAGATGGGCCCGGTCAACGGCATGACGCCCAAGGAGATCAAGAAGTATGTCCGCTACATCGCGGACTGGCGCCTGGGCCAGCTCGGCATGAAGCCGATCTACATGGTCGAGGAACACCCGCTCCCCTGGCTCGCCCCGCTGCTCAACGGCGTCGAGCACGCCAACTTCTTCGAGACCCGCGCGACGGAGTATTCGAAGGCAGCGACCCGCGGCAACTGGGGCGAGGTGTGGGATTCGTTCGACAAGCGCCAGAAGGCCAAGGTGCCGGTGGCCAATGAGGACGCGGCCGAAGGCGGGCCGGACATGTTCTCGGGGTCCGGGGTTGCGGCGGAGTAAAGTATGGGAACCCACTTCAATTATGACTGCCCCTTTTGTAATACAAGAGGGGCAGGATTTGAAGTTGTGCATCAATGGGGGGTGCGCGGCAATACTGCGCAGGGGCAGCTTTTGGCGATCTGCGGGATATGTACGCGTGGAATGACTATGATGGCTGGGTCTTTAAGGGGAAACCTAGTAAATCTAGTCCAGCATTCGATAGCGTTTCCCGGAGAAAGTTATTTTATCATCCAAGCTTGGCCGGAACTTCGCTCTGAGGCCCCGTCCGGTGTTCCTGAAAATGTAGAAAGATTCTATGTGCAGGGCTTGGAGAATTTGCATTCGGGGCGCTGGGATGCTGCGGGGGCGATGTTCAGGAAGACGCTGGACGTGGCTACAAAGCTATTGTCGCCGGGGCTTAAGGAGTTAAATCTTTATCGTCGGATCAATGAGTTGGTCCAAACTGGATTGCTTACCGATGCGATGGGGGACTGGTCGCATGAAATCCGTCTAGATGGCAACGATGCTGTCCATGATGAAGATCCGGAGACCGAGATGGACGCTCGGAAATCCCAGAAGTTTACTGAGGCATTTCTAACGTACGCATTTTCTCTTCCCCAATTGGTGGCCGAAAGTCGATCCCAGCGCGCAAGCGAAGCTAACGTTCAAGCTTGAGGGCGCGCAGCACCTGCTCGACCGCGGCGGCGAAATCTCCTTAGCATTCCGCTAGGGGCGGTGTCGGGCGTCATGCTGCACATATGCTCCGGACAGCGTTGTTCCCATTAGTCAGGCGTTTCATCCCGCGCCCCATGCCGGATGCGCAGAATAATCACTGTATCCCCCTCCACCCGATACCGCAGGATATAGGGCCAGACCCCGGTCATCTCCCGCCGCCCTTCGCCAGCATCGCGACCGCGTTCGGAAAATTCCGTGAGACTGTCCGCCACGGCGATCAGGCGTTCGCCCAGCCGGATTGCGGCGCCCGGATTGAAAGCTGACACATAGGCAAGAATCGCTTCGAGATGGCTGGTCGCCTCCTCGGGTCCAGACGATCTCGCGCAAGCTATTCGCCGGCTTTGGGGCGCGGCAGTTGCGCTTCGGTTCCCCAGGAAGCGACCCAGCGCTTCACTTCATCATGCCCCACTAGCCGGCCCGCCTTCACATCGGCCTCCGCGCGCGCATCCGCCGCTGCTTCGGCAGCGGGGTCGCGTTCGTCGAACAGGGAGCGCTCGCGGGTCATGGATGAAAAATACCAGTTTCCTGCATCGGCCGAAAGCCCAACCGTGTCCCCCAAGCAACACCCCCATCGCAATTAAACCAACCCCGCAACCTACTGACTCCTCGCGCATTTCCCCTACAGCCCCGCCGCCAGCGCCCGCGTATCCAGGGCAGCACCGGCGGGGCGTGTGTCTGAAGTAATCACGAGGTTTCCCCCCAACATGCGTATCATCCTCGCCGCCGCGGCATTCGCCGCGCTGCCCTTCGCCGTCCCCGCCGCCCAGGCGCAGGATGCGGACACCGCCACCACCACTGCCGCACCGGCAGCCGAGACCGCGCCCGACGGCACCCGCGCCTTCGGGATCGAGCCCTATGTCGGCATCCTCGGCGGCTATGAGCGGTTCGACGAGCAGCGCAACGCCGGCATCCCGCTCCCGGCCGATGGCAAGGGCTATGACGGCGGGCTGGTCCAGGGCGTCGCCGGCATCAACGTGCCGCTCGGCCCGGTCTTCGTCGGCGCCGAGGGCAATGTCGTGAAGGGCTTCAAGGGCGATATCGACTGGGAATATGGCGCCGCCGGCCGCTTCGGCCTGCGCGCGGGCGAGAGCGGCATGATCTATGGCAAGGTCGGCTATCAATGGGTCAATTTCGCCGCGCTCGGCAATGACAGCCGCGATTTCCACGCGATGACCTATGGCGCCGGCGTCGAGGTCGGCCCCAAGGACATCGGCCTGGGCGGCATCACCGGAAACAGCGGCCTGCGCCTGCGCATGGAGATCAACACCTTCGGCGAGGCCAAGAGCTTCCGCCCGATGGCCGGCGTGATCGCCCACTTCTAAGCTCCGGAAAGGCGGCGCGGGCTTCCGGCC
>JAEXLC010000145.1 GCA_023445495.1 Pseudomonadota bacterium
CCAGCCGCCGTTTTCATTTTCATTACGGCTCCGTTCAAATGCTGTTCAAGCGGCAAGCCCCAGACGCAACCAAGCGCTTTTCTGAATCGTTGCGCAGATGTGTCGATCGGATCAGAGTTCGGTCCGAGTTGCAGGGGAGAATATCATGTTCGCACGAATTTCCGGCCTGGCCCTGGCCGCAGCACTGCTCGGGACCAGCGCCGCCGCCGCGCCGGCGGCAAGCCCACTCGCGCCCGCCGCGATGCAGCGGGTCGATGGCAACAATGTCGGCCGCGTCCGCCACAGCGGCGGCGGCGCCTTTGTCGAGACGCGTCCCGGCCGCTGGGTCGAGTTCGCCGATGACGGCACGCTGATCCACCGCTTCGACGAGACCAACCGCAACCGCGACGCGGTCAACCTCTATGATCCCTCGCGCGGCGCCCGGGTCCGGCTCGACCTGCGCGGCGGCGTGATCTCGGGCATTCCGCGCACCGGCGGCCCGCGCCTGCTCTATCGCATCACCGATCTCGATCCGCGCCGCTCCAATGGCTGGGGCGACAGTGGCGGCTGGGGTGAGGGCGGCTGGGGCCGTCCCGGTGGCGGTCGCCCGGGTGGCGGCGGCAACTGGGATCGTCCCGGCGGCGGTGGCGGCAACTGGGATCGCCCGGGTGGTGGTCGTCCCGGCGACGGCGGCGGCTGGGGTTCGGGCGGCGTGATCCGCGACATCGAGGTCGGCCCGATCTGGAACCAGCGCGACGCCGAGACCAAGTGCCGCGATACCGCCCGCAACATGCGCGGCGAGTGGACCGGCAACTGGCGCACCACCGTCCAGGGCCGCCAGTCGGTCTGCTCGATCCGCTTCCAGCGCTGATCGAAACCTGCACCACCGCTGGCGCTTCGGCGCTGGCGGTGGCATGGGCGGGCGATGTTCAAGGATCGCGTGCTCTTCATCGATGGCGAGGCTCTGGTGATCGACAAGCCCGCGGGCTTGCCGGTCGATCGTCCGCGGGACCGTAGCGAAAGCCTCGAGGACCTGCTCGACCAGCTTACCTTCGGCTTCCAGCGCCTGCCGGTGCCCGTCCACCGGCTCGACCGCGATACCAGCGGCTGCCTGCTGCTCGCCCGCAACCCCAAGGCGCTGAAGCGCTTCGCCCAGGCGTTCGAGACCGGGGCGGTGGCCAAGCGCTATCTCGCCATCCTCGACGGCGAGCCCGCGCAGGACAGCGGCACGATCGACCTGGCATTGTCCAAGGTCTCCACTCGCGAGGAAGGCTGGCGGATGGTCGGCGATCCCAAGGGCAAGCCCTCGATCACCCGCTACAAGGTGATGGAGCGCAAGGGCGGCAAGAGCCTGGTCGCCTTCTATCCGGAGACCGGCCGCACCCACCAGATCCGCGTTCACGCCGCCGAGGGGCTGGGCGTGCCGGTGCTCGGCGATCCGGTCTATGGCCGGGGCGGGCCGGCGATGATGCTCCACGCGATCGAGCTCACCGTGCCGCGCGAGGGCAAGGACGATATCCACGCCACCGCGCCGCTGCCGGTGCGCTTCCACAATGCCGGGTTCGGCCGTGGCTGAGATCCCGCCCGAGGCGATCCTGGAGGAGAAGTTCCTCGCCTCGACCGGGCCGGGCGGCCAGAACGTCAACAAGGTGGCGACCGCGGTGCAGCTGCGGATCGACGTGTTCCGGCTCGGCCTGGCGCCCTATGCCTATCAGAAGCTCAAGGTCCTGGCCGGCACCAAGCTGACCAGCGGCGGCGAGCTGGTGATCACCGCCCGCAAGTTCCGCACCCAGGAAGCCAATCGCGCCGATGCCCGCGAGCGGGTGATCGAGCTGATCCAGAAGGCGCATGAGCGCGATGCGAAGCGGATCAAGACCAAGCCGAGCAAGGCCGCCAAGGCCAGGCGGGTGGACGAGAAGAAGGGGCGGAGCCAGGTAAAGGCCGGGCGGGGCAAGGTCCGGCTGGACTAGGGCCGGGCCTCCAGCCAGCCGCGCGGGCTGGTGCCGGTCCAGCGCTTGAAGGCGCGGGAAAAGGCGCTGGGGTCGGAGAAGCCGACCAGATAGGCGGTCTCGTTCACCGAGGTTCGCCCGCCGCTCAGATAATGGAGCGCCATGCGGTGGCGCAGCGCGTCGAGCAGCGCCTCGAAGCCCGTTTCCTCGTCCTTGAGACGGCGCTGGAGCGAGCGCTGGCTCAACCCCAGCTTCCGCGCGACCGCTTCCATCGCGATGTCGCCCTTGTGGAGCATCGGGATCAATGTGCCCTCCACTCTGCCGCGCATCGACTTGGCGCTCTCGAGATCGCGCATCAGCTGGTCTGCCCGCTCGCTGAGCACGCCAAAGGCGTAGCGGCTGGGGTTGTGCAGCTCGATGCCCAGCCAGGACGGGTCGATGCGGATCGCATTATGGGCGCTGGCGAAGGTGACCGGCGCACCGAGCACGGTTTCATAGGCATCCGCATGCGCGGGGGCGGGGTGGGTAACATGCACCGCCAGCGCGAAGGGCGCGTCGGGGAAATGGCGACGGGTCTCGCCGATGAAGCGTGCCCAGGTCGCCTCGGTCATCTCCGGGAACGCGTCGGGATCGGTCCGCATGTCGGTAAGCCACATGCCGCCGTCGCGCTGCTCGATCCGGAAGCGTGGGCCGGCCAATGCCAGATCGACTTCGGCGACGAGCCGACCATAGCGGTTCAGCTCGGCCAGCGCCTCGCCCATGGTCGGCGCGGCATAGCAGATCAGCCCGACCACCGAAAACTCGCGAAAATCGTTGCCGGCGCCCAGATGCAGCGCGAGGGCGGGCATGCGGCACAGCGCCTTCGCCGCCCGCATCAGCGCCTGATAGTCGGCGAAGGGGATGCGCGTGTCGGGATCGGCGAGCCCTGCAGGGTCGATGCCCGAGCCGCGCGCGAGTTCCTCCGCCTGCGCGCCGTGCGCCACTGCGAAGCGCCAGAGATAGCCGGCATAGCCCGCCGAGACGGTCGGCGCGGCGTGGCGCGCAAAGTCATGCTTTCCGGTCGATGCGGTCATGTCCGTGGCCAGTCTCGCCGGGTTATCGCCCTGCTGGCAATACCGGGAGGGAAGATGAGCGAAAAGACCGTTGCCGCATGGAGCGTGAAGGCGCTCCGGGGCTCCGCAATCTTCTGGTTCGCGGTGGCGACGGCCGGGCAGCTGGCCTTTGCCGCCTATATCGCCGGTTTTTACGGCCGTGCGGCAGTGGCGGGGGACTTCGAGCGGTGGAACAAGGTTCTGGTCGGCGGCTATGTGCCGGGCGGGCTGACGGGCAATATCGTCCTTGCCGCGCACCTGCTGCTCGCCGCGATCATCACGCTGGGCGGTCCGCTCCAGTTGATCCCCTGGATCCGCCGCCATCGTCCCCGGCTCCACCGATGGAATGGGCGGATCTACCTGCTTACCGCGCTGCTGATCAGCCTGGGCGGGCTGTACATGGTGTGGACCCGCGGCACGGCGGGCGGCCCCTCGCTGCGTATCGGCATCAGCCTGAACGGGCTGATGATTATCGGCGCGGCGATCCTGGCGTGGCGCTTCGCCCGCGCCCGTCGCTTCGCCGAACATCGCCGCTGGGCGCTGCGCACCTTCGTGCTGGCGAGCGGGGTGTGGTTCTTCCGCGTAGGGCTGATGTTCTGGATCCTGGCCAATCGCGGCCCGCTGGGCATCGGGCCGGATTTCGACGGGCCGTTCGTCCGCGCCTGGGCGTTCGGCTGCTATCTGGCGCCGCTGGCCATGCTGGAGCTGTATCTGGCGGCCGAGCGGCGCGGGCCCCTGTCGCGCTTTGCCACCGCCGCCGGGCTCGCGCTGCTGACGCTGGCGGCAGGTGTTGGCATTTTCGGCGCGGTGATGGCGATGTGGCTGCCACGCGTGCTGCACTGACCCCTCCCGCTCGGGCCCCGGATCGCCTACATGACCTCCATGTACGCCTTTGAAATCGAAACCACCGACAAGACCGAGCTCTACCGCGACCTCGCCGCCGCGCTCGATTCGCTGACCGCCGACGAACCCGATGCGATCGCCAACATGGCGAACGTCTCGGCGCTGATCTGGCAATATCTGCCCGATCTCAACTGGGCGGGCTTCTACCGCAACGTGAACGGCGAGCTGGTGCTCGGGCCGTTCCAGGGCAAGGCCGCCTGCATCCGCATCCCGTTCGGCAAGGGCGTGTGCGGTGCCGCCGCGACGACGCGCGAGACCCAGCTGGTCGAGGACGTCCATGCCTTTCCCGGGCATATCGCATGCGATGCCGACAGCCGCTCCGAGCTGGTCGTGCCGATCGTCGTCCAGGGCGAGCTGATCGGCGTGCTCGATCTCGACAGCCCCAACGCCGCGCGGTTCGATGCCGGCGATGCGGCGGGGTGCGAGGCGCTGATGCGGATCCTGGGTCCCCGCCTGGCCGGCTGACCCGGATTGGGACTCCGTTAAGCATAGGCAAAAGTGGCGCCGCCCCCGTGCGGGGTTTAATTCTTCGTCAACCATGGGAGCAACGCGGGCTCCGGCATGGTGAAGGAGTTCATTATGCGTCACCTGATCAAGCCGGCCCTGATGGCCACGGCGCTGCTGGCAACCCTGCCGGCGGCCGCGCAGGTGACGTCCCCCGGCCCGAGCTGGGGCGGCAGCCGTGGCCCGATCCCGGCCCCCGGCGGCGGCTATGGCGGCGGCAACGTGCCGATGCCGCGCCCGCCGATGGTCTCGCCCAATCCGCCGCGCGTCCCCGGCCCGCCGCCGGTCGTCCAGGGTGGTCCCGGCGTGCCGACCGCAGGCCCGCGCGTCTGGCAGAATGGCCGCTGGAACGCCTTGCCGCCGCGCGGCCATGGCCAGGTCGCCCAGCACAACGGCAACGCCAATCGCTGGGGCAACCGGATCGACGGCCGCTGGTATGCCGGTGCGCAGGCGCCGGGCGGCTGGAACGCCTATCGCCGCATGGGCCGTGGTCATCACCTGCCCAATTACTGGATGGGCAGCGGCTTCCGCATCCCCGACTATCTGAGCTGGGGCCTGGCCGCGCCGCCCTACGGCTATTTCTGGGTGCGCTATTATGACGACGCCGTGCTGGTCGACGGCCGCGGCGACGTGTGGGATTCGGTGAGCGGCATCGGCTGGGACGACGGCTATGACGCCGGCGCCTGGGCCGATTCGAGCGGCGGCTATTCCAGCTCGTACAGCTATTCGAATGCGACGGTGGGTGCCGGCTACGCGCAACCGATCCAGCCCGTCGATCCGAACGATTATTATGACGGTTACTCCAGGGGGAGTCTGCCGCCGGCCGGTGCGATCGGTGCACCGC
>JAEXLC010000162.1 GCA_023445495.1 Pseudomonadota bacterium
GGGCTGCGGGAGTGGCGGGCGGCGTGGCAGTGGCGGGCGCGTCGTCCCGGCGCTCGGTGGCGCCGACGGTGAGCGCGGCGAGCGGGGCGGCCATCACCAGCATGCCGGCGCCGAAGCCGGCGATCCACGAGCCCTGGGCGCGGCCGCGGGGCAGGGTGGCGTCGAGCACGCGGCCGACGCGGCGCTTGAGGCTGCCCTTGCCGGGGGCGACGCCGTGCGCGCCGATCAGCAGGCCGCGGGCTTCGTGCCGGGCGACGCGGACGAGGAGCTGGGCATAGTCGGGCGCATCGATATTGGCGGCGAGCACCGCGTCGTCGGCGGCTTCCTCGCGCAGCTGGTGCGCTTCGCGGGCGAGGCGCCAGGCGAGCGGGTTGAACCAGTGGATCGCGGTGGCGATGCGGGCGAGCATCAGCTTGGCCCAGTCGAGCGCGGAGACGTGCGCCAGCTCATGCGCGATGATCGCCTCGGCCTCGTCGGTCGCCGCCAGCGCATCGGCGCTGAGCAGGATGGTCGGGCGGGCGAGGCCCCAGGAGATCGGCGAGGGCAGGGCGTCGCTGACCAGCAGCGCGGTGCCGCTCTTCATCCCCATCCGGCGCTGGGCATGGGCGAGCGCGCTCAGCCACACCGGATCGACCAGCACTTCGGCACCGGCGCGCAGGCGCACGAGGCGGAGGAGGGCGATAATGGTTAGCATTAGCAGCGCGACAACCGGCAACGCATAGGCGAAGCGCTCCCAGCCCTGGGGCAGGGTGAATCCGGTTTGCTCGGACGCGGTGCTGGCCTGGGGCGTCGCAGTGACGGTGGTTTCGCGCGGCGTGACCGGCTGCGGGACCACATTGGTGGTGGCGGGCGCTTCGAACCGGCTCTGCAGCGCCTCGGGCAGCGGCAGGCTGAGCGAAGGCAGCATGAAGGTCGCGACCGGCAGGATCACCAGCCCGGCCAGGCCGAGATGCGCGATCAGCGAGCGCTCGGCGGCGGAGCGGCTACGGGTGAGGCGAAGCAGGAGCAGGGTGATCGCGGCGATCACCAGCGACTTGAGCACAAGGCCGAGCAATGCGGTCATCGATCAGGCTCCCTTCTTGGCGCGGGCGGCGGCGATCATCGCCTCCAGCTCGTCCAGGTCGTTGTCGTCGAGCTTCTCGCTCATGCCGAGCAAGGCGCTGGCGGCATGGGTGGTGGAGCCGTTGAAGAAGGTGCGCACGACATGGCCGAGCGCGTTGACGCTCGCCTTGCTCTCCGCCTCGACCGGCGAGAACAGGAAGCCGCGATCGCTATGGTCGCGCCGGACCGCGCCCTTCTGCTCCAGCCGGGTCAGCATCGCGCGGACCGCCGAGGCCGACAGCTTGTCGGGCAGGGCGTCGCAGACATCGGACACGGCCATCGCGCCACGCTCATAGAGCAGGTCGACGATCTGGCGTTCGCGGGGCGGCAGGTTGTTCAGCATGACGAATCTCTCTACGCTACATTTGTAGTTCTAGGCTACAATTGTAGCGCACGCAAGCGCCAATCTGAAACGCGTCTAGCCGGTGCCCTCCGCCGGGAGGGACAAGGCCGCGAGATCGGCCGAAATCGCGCGTTCCCAGGCCAATGCGCCCTGTGCCTGGGCGAGGGCCAGCGCCTCCTCCAGCAGCACGCGCCCGGCCTCGGCGCCCGCCGTGCAGCGCGCCGCGATGCCGGCCTTGAGGCGCAGCAATTCGGGCAGGGAGACACGCTCGCCATTGGCGCTGCAGCGCGCGATCGTTGCGTCGATCAGCTCCAGCGCCTCGGGATAGCGCGCCTCGAGGACGAGCCCGCGCGCCAGCGCGATCGAGAAGGTGGTGGTCAGCAGATCGTAGCGCGCGGCGCGCAGGCGGGAGAGGCTGTCGCGCAGCACGTCGAGTGCCTCGCCGGTCTGCCCGCGCCGGATCGCCAGCTCGCCCCGGAAGCCGGCGGCGGCGGCGACATAAGGGCCGAGCGCGTTGTTCTCGGCACATTCGTTGAACGCGGCGAGATCGGCATCCGCCGCGGCAAGATCTTCCATCCAGAGATGGACGGACAGCGACCAGATCAGCGCGATGCAGTGGGTGACCGCGTGGTTGAGCCTTGTGGCTTCGTCCACCGCCTGGCGGGCGAGCCGGTTGGCGCCTTCGGTATCGCCGGCGAGCCACAGGGTGCGGGCGAGGCTGATGAGCGAGCGATTGCGATGATCGAAGCCGTAATGGATCGTTCGGCTACGGAGCGAGGGCGGGCTCTGCCGGATCGACAGCTCCAGCGCCGGACGCGCGCGCTTCTGGTCGCCGTGCAGATGGTGCGAGATGCCGGCGAGCGAATAGGCGACGCCGATCGCCTCGGGCGCGCCGATCGCCTCGGCCACCTCAACCGCGCGCTCAGCCTGACGCATCGCGATGTCATATTCGCCGATCCGCTCATGGAAGATGTGGAGCCGGCCGAGCAGGCGCAGCTGGTTCCAGCGATCGTCGAGCGCGGTGGCGATCTCCAGCGCGCGGCCGAGCGCGTGGCCCGCCGCCTCGCTGTTGCCGCGCGTGAACATCAGCGTGATGCCGAGCGCGGCCTGGAGCTCGAGCTCGGTCGCGGTGCCGCGCTGGCCATCTTCGATCTCGGCCAGCGCCCGGGCGGTCCAGGTGCGACACTCGATCATGTGCGAGAGGTTGAGGAAGACGGGCGCGCTGGCCGCGGCAAGGCGAAAGGCGATCCGGGCGTCGCCATCCTGGCCAAAGGCCCAGTCGAGCGCGCTGCGGATATTGCCGAGCTGCATGCGCAGCGGACGCGTGTCCTGCAGCATGTCCTCGTCCTGCTCCGCCACCGCTTCGAGCTCGGCGAGGAAGAAGGCGGCGTGGCGGCGGGCGACGGCGGTGTAGAGCGGGAGCCCGCGCGCGCGCAGCTTCTCGCGCGCATAGGCGCGGGTCATCTCGAGCAGGCGATAGGTGTCGGTGCGGCGCGAGCGATCGGGCGCGATCAGTGACTTGGAGACCAGCTCGTCCAGCGCGACGGCGACGGCGTCCGACCCGAACTCGGCGTCTGCCGCCACCGCGAGCGCGGCGTCGATCGAGAAGGGGCCGACGAATACCGAGAGCCGTTCGAGCACGGCGCGCTCGGTCTCGCCGAGCAGGTCGTAGCTCCAGTCGAGCGTGGCCTGCAGCGTCTGCTGGCGCGGCTGGGCGGTGCGGCGGCCGGACCAGCCCAGGCTGAACCGTTCGCCGAGCTGGCGCGCGGTGGCGGCAAGGCCGTGGGTGGCGACGCGGACGGCGGCGAGCTCGATCGGCAGGGCCATGCCGTCGAGGCGCTGGCAGAGCTCGGCGATCAGCCGGGCGGCTTCGTCGTCGATGACGAGCGTGCTGTCGGCGGCGGCGGCACGCTCGCAGAACAGCTCGATCGCGGGAAAGGTGAGGAGCGCTTCGCGATCCAGCCCGTCAATCTCCTCGGGATAGGCAAGCGCATCGAGGCGCAGCACATGCTCGCCGCGCACGCGCAGCGGCTCGCGTGAGGTGGCCAGGATGCGCGCGCCGGGCGCTTCCTCGACGATCCGCTCGACGATCTCGGCGATCTGGATGATGACATGCTCGCAATTGTCGAGCAGCAGCAGGAAGGGGCGGTCGCGGATATGCGCGAGGATCACCGCCAGCGGATCGCCGCTCTGCGCCGAAAGGCCCATCGCGCCCGAGATCATCGAAGCGACGACGGTGGGGTTCTCCAGCATGCTGAAGTCGACGAACGCTACGCGCTCGTCGAATGCCGGTGCGAGCTGGTGGCCGATCTCGATGGCGAGCGAGGTCTTGCCGACGCCGGCTGGGCCGACGATGCTGAACACCGGCGTATCGACGACGCGGGTATCGAGGAAGGCGAGATCGCGCTCGCGGCCGATCAGATGCGGCAGGCGGGCGGGCAGGTTGAGCGCCGGCGCGGGGCGCGGTGCTTCGGCAGCCGGCCCGGGCGCCGGGGTGTCGCCAGCGACGCCCTGGCGCTCCACCGGCGCGACAAAGGCATAGCCGACGCCGACCTGGGTCGCGATGTAGCGCGCGCCATCGATCCCGTCGCCGAGCAGCTTGCGCAGCCCGGCCATATGGAAGCGCAGGCTGCCGTCCTCGACCACGACGTCGGACCAGACCCGCTTGAGCAGCTCACGCTTGGAGAGGACGCGGCCGGGCTGTTCGGTGAGCACTACCAGCAGATCGAAGGAACGCCCGCCGATCTCCACCGGCGCGCCGTCTCGCGTCAGCAGCCGCGCGCCCGGCGACAGGCAGAAGGGGCCGAAGCAAATGCGTTCGCCAAGCTGTTGATCCACGTCCGCCACGTTCTGCCATTACCCCATTTATGGTCGAGCGTTCCATGCCGCGCGGGTGGGCGCACCTCAATCCTACCAAGGTGTTATTCTTTGGGTTCAGGTGGTTCGGCGGGCTTCCTTGGCGATTTCCATCCGCGCGCTATTCCCTTCCTTCTGCCGTGGCCCCCCCCGGGGGTGCGGGGGGGGCGGGGGGTTGGGCCGGGGGGGGGCCAAGA
>JAEXLC010000328.1 GCA_023445495.1 Pseudomonadota bacterium
GCTGGGCGGTGGCCGCCGCCGCGCGCCGCGGCCCGGTTCCGGCGGTATGCTTCCCCCAGGCGCTGGCGGCGCGCACGATGCTCCTGCGGCGCGGCCTGCCCGCCACGCTCTATTACGGGATCGCCAACGACGCGGCAGGGCTCAAGGCGCATGTCTGGGTCCGCTCGGACGAAACCGACGTCGTCGGCATCGAGGCGGCCGCCGCGCATCGGCTGGTCGCGACCTTTCCGCCCGCGGACAGCCGCCCCTAGCGCGGCGACGGCGCGCCTTCGCCTGTGTCGAGGGTTGGGAATGGCGGTACGGTGCCGGTGGATCCCCTTCGCCAGCGACGCCAGAGCCCGAACGGCAGCCGCGCCGGGATGTAGAGGAAGTGGAGCGCCGGCGGCAGCGGGAAGGCGACGGGCTCGGCATTGCCGATGAGCAGGCGCCAGATCTGCGAGAGGAGATAGCCGCGCGCGCTGGCGAGCAGCAGGAGGAGACGCGCGGTGTCGCGCAGGGGAAACTTGTCGTCGGCCGACATCAGCCGCCGGAGCGACAGCGAGGTTACCCGGCGGATCGTGGGGTGCGCGCGGAGCCTTTCGGCCGCCCGGGCCGGCATCCGCGTGTCATAGAGCGTTGCGCAGAGCGCGAAGGCCACCGTGGGCGCGAGGCTGCCCGCAACGCGCTCCGCATGCGCGAAGAGGCGATCGACCTCCTCCGCGGGCAGGGGGGCGATCATCGCATGGACATCGGCCAGCCATTTGAGCCGCATCCAGCCATTCTCGACGCCGTGCACGCAAAGATAGGCGAACAGGTCGTCGCGATCGAAGGTCCGCGCCTCGCCATGCCCGTCCAGCGCGACGGAGACGGTCGGGCTATGGGCGTCGAGCCAGGAGAACAGGCCTGGATGCGCGGTAAGGCGCCAGTGCGGCTCGACCTGGAGGCCGGTCGCCGGGGCGACCATCGCGGTTTCCTTGTCCAGCGCCAGCAGCGGGCGCCATTGCCCGGGCCGCAGGTGCGGCAGCGGCAGCCACAGCCGGTAGCCGCGGCCTTCGAGGATCTGCGTGACTTGCTGGATCCGCTCGGGCGGCACCAGGAAGTCGATGTCCTTGCTGTGCTTGATATCCAGCCGCCCGTAGAGGAGCTGGCTCAGCGTCGCTCCCTTGAAGAAGATCGCCGGAATCCCCGCTTCGTCCAGGATCGACTGGAGCTGGACGGTCTCGGCCACGTTCTTCAGGTTCTGCTGGCGAATTCGCAGCATCTCGATGGCAAGTTCGCGCGCAAGCTCGAGCGGAACCCGGATCCCGGCGCCCGCCACCGCCGCCTGCAGCATGGCGATCACACGGTGGCGCCTGGCCAGCGCCACAACCTCCGGCCACGATATTTCCGCCGCCAGCGCGCGAAGCGCGGCATCGCCGGCGTCGGTTCGCGGCCATTTGCAGCTGAGGACGAGGAAACGGAACGCAGGCGAAGGACGGTAGCGGTGCATGAGAGCCTGCTCGCGAAGAGATACGCATCCGGCCAAAGCCGATTTCCATTCCTGATAAACCGCGGGAGATAGGCCCGCACCAACAATATTCTCGCTTCGGTTCCTTAGGCAGGCACATCGCAACCAGGCAATATCGAGCCGCCTCCCCGGCTTCGGCGAAATAGAGCGTTCCACCAGCAGGTGCTTTCCAGGCCCGACGATAATTATCAGTTGGCAAGACGTCGCCCCACCATCAGTATCGCCGCCTCGATTCGGGGGGGAAATTTGTGCGGATTTTGGGGAAGTTGCGGTCCATCACAAGCGCGGTGGCGCTAGGGATAGGCACTTCGATCGGCACCGCACAGGCGCAGGAGCTGGGCACCGATCCGGCAGGCTCGGGCGTGATCGTCTCCGCCGTGAACTGGCTGCAGGGCACCCTGCTTGGCACGGTCGCCACGGTGGTGGCGGTGATCGCCGTGGCCTCCGTCGGGCTGCTCATGCTCACCGGGCGGATCAACTGGCGCTATGGCGCGACGGTGATCCTGGGCTGCTTCATCCTGTTCGGTGCCGCGAGCATCGTCGCGGGCATCCAGTCCACCGCCCAGCTGGGCCAATGAGGTGACCGGCCTCGAACGCGATCCACTGTTCGTGGCGCTCACCCGCCCGCAGATGTTCGCCGGCGTCACCTATAGCTATTTCGTCGCCAACGCGATCATCGCGACCGAGCTGTTCCTGATCTTCAAATCGGCCTGGGCGCTGGTCGCGGCGCTGGTCATCCATCTGATCGGCGTGCTCGCCTGCCTGCGCGAACCGCGCTTCTTCGACCTGTGGCTGGCGCGCGTCAGCCGCTGCCCGCGGGTGCGCAACTACAAGATCTGGCGATGCAACTCCTACCGGCCCTGACCCGCGATCCGAAGGTGATTGCAAGGGAGGCTCCCGCCGGACGCCATCTGCCCTATGCCGCCCATGTCGACGATCACACGATCGAGACGCGCGACGGCATGCTTTGCCAGGTCATCCACCTGCGCGGGCAGCTGTTCGAGACCGCGGACACCGAAGAGCTCAACTATCGCAAGCGGCTGCGCGACGCGGTGCTGCAGTCGATCGGGTCGTCGCGCTTCGCGGTCTATTATCATGTCGTCCGCCGCGCCATCGAACCCGCGCTGGACGCCGAGTTTCCCGATGCCTTTTCGACGCGGCTCGATGCGGCGTGGCACAAGCGGCTGGCCGAGCGGCGCCTCTACACCAACGACCTCTTCCTCACGCTGGTCCGCCGCCCGCTGCAGGGCAGGATGGGCCTGCTCGATCGGTTGCGCGGCAGTTCCGCCACGGCCAACACGGCGCAGGACCTGCGCGCGCTCGACACCGCGCGGGAGGCCCTGATCGCCGCGCTCGGCAGCTACCAGCCGCGCCTGCTCTCGGTGTATCAGAGCCCCCAGGGCAATTGCTCCGAACCGCTCGAATTCTTCTCCTCGCTCTACAATGGCGAGGTTCGGCCGGTGCTGCTGCCGATGCAGGATCTTGGCGCCTATCTCCCCTATCGCCGGGTGAGTTTCGGCCAGGAGACGATCGAGCTGGGCGCGGCCGGCCCCTCCCCGCGCAGCTTCATCGCGATGGTGTCGATCAAGGATTATCCCGGCCAGTCGGCCCCCGGCATGCTCGACGAGTTGCTGCGCCTGCCCTTCGAGATCACCATCTCGCAGAGCTTCGGCTTCGTGGAGCGGCAGGCGGCGCTGTCGAAGATGAACCTGGCGCTCCGCAGGATGCGCTCCGCCGAGGACGAGGCGCTGAGCCTGCGTGGCGAGTTGAGCAACGCCAAGGACGATGTCGCTGCCGGCCGGGCCGGCTTCGGCGAGCATCACATGACGATCGCCGTGCGCGGCGAAACGCTGGCCGAAGTCGATCAGGGCGTGGCGGAAGTGCAGGCCGTGCTCGCCGACATGGGCATATTGGCGGTGCGCGAGGATATCGCGCTCGAGCCCGCCTTCTGGGCGCAGTTCCCCGGCAACTTCAAGTATATCGCCCGGCGCGGGCTGATCTCGACCGCCAATTTCGCCGGCTTCGCCAACGGCCACAACCTGCCCCAGGGCAAGGCGGCGGGCAATCACTGGGGCGATGCGGTGACTCTGCTCGAGACCACCGCGGCCGGCCCCTATCACTTCAATTTCCACCATGGCGATCTCGGCAATTTCACGGTGATCGGCCCGTCCGGATCGGGCAAGACCGTGGTGCTCAACTTCCTGCTCGCCCAGGCCCGCAAGTTCGCGCCCCGGATCATCTTCTTCGACAAGGATCGCGGCGCCGAGCCGTTCCTGCGCGCGATCGGCGGGCGCTATGACGTGCTGCGGCCGGGCACGGCATCGGGGCTCAACCCGCTGCAGATCGAGGACAATCCCGCCAACCGCCAGTTCCTGATCGACTGGGTGGCGCTGCTCGCCGGCGGCGCCGATATCGAGGAGCTGGCGCGGATCAAGGATGCGATCGACGCCAATTTCGGCCAGCCCCCGGCCCAGCGGCGGCTGCGGCATCTGGTGGAGCTGTTCCGCGGCGGGCATCGTCCGCACGGCGCCGATCTCTGGGCGCGCCTGCGGCCCTGGTGGGGCGATGGCGAGCGCGCCTGGCTGTTCGACAATGAAGAGGACCTGACCGACCTTTCCGCCGAGACCGTCGGCTTCGACATGACCCAGATCCTCGACGATCCCGCGGTGCGCACCCCGGCGATGATGTATCTGTTCCACCGGGTCGAGGAGCGGCTGGACGGTTCGCCAGCGATCATCGTGGTCGACGAGGGCTGGAAGGCGCTCGACGACGATGTGTTCGTCCGCCGGATCAAGGACTGGGAAAAGACCATCCGCAAGCGGAACGGCATTGTCGGCTTCGCGACGCAGAGCGCGCAGGATGCCATCGAGAGCCGCATCGCCAGCGCGATCATCGAGCAGGCCGCGACCCAGATCTTCATGGCCAATCCGAAGGCGCGCCATGCCGATTATGTCGAAGGCTTCGGACTGACCGAGCATGAATATGACCTGGTCCGCACCCTGCCCGACAATGCGCACTGCTTCCTGATCAAGCATGGCAATGAAAGCGTGGTCGCCCGGCTCAACCTGAGCGGCGAGCGGGAGCTGCTCACGATCCTTTCGGGCCGCGAGCGGACCGTGCGGCTGCTCGATCAGATCCGCGCCGAGCATGGCGAGGATCCGGCCGACTGGCTGCCACGCCTGCTGGAGGTCGCATGACCAGCTGCCCCGGCATCACCGACGGCGCCTATCTCCAGAGCGTGCTGACCTTTGTCGATTGCCAGGCGCAGACGATCGGTTCGGCCGGCTATCAGGCGGCGGCCGCGCCGGGATCGCCGCTCTCGCTGCTTCTGACCGGCCTCGTCACCCTGTTCATCGCCTTTTACGGCTACCGACTGCTCTTCGGCGATACGCCGAACGTGCGCGACGGAGTGCTGGCGCTGGTCAAGATCGGCGTGGTGCTGGCGCTCGCGACCAGCTGGGGTGCGTATCGTACCCTGGCCTATGACGTCGCCATGCAGGGGCCGGCCCAACTGGCTGGCGGCGCGGGCGGTGCCGCCGGGCTGCCAGGGACCACGGGCGGGCTGATCGAACGGCTGCAGCGAGTCGATGACGCGCTGATCGCGCTGAACGTGATCGGCACCGGGCCGGCCGGCATGACCACGCGCCCGGGTGCCGATGCGAATGGCGAGCCGACGCTGACGCCCCAGGCCGATCCGGAACCGCAAAGCTTTGTCGGCCCCTTCGCGCTCGGAACGGCGCGGACCACCTTCCTGACCGCGACGGTCGCCGCTTATGGGTCGGTCCGGCTGGTGGCCGGACTGTTGCTCGCCCTGGGCCCCTTCTTCATCGCGATGCTGTTGTTCGAAGGCACGCGCAGCCTGTTCGAAGGCTGGGTGCGCGGCATGGTCGCTGCGATCCTCGGCGCGGTGGCGGTCACCATCCTGCTGGGCGTCGAGCTGGCCTTGCTCGAGCCCTGGCTGACCACCCTGATCGAGCGCCGGCAGGCGGGACTGCCGATCGGCAGCGCCGCGCATGAGCTGTTCGTCACCATGCTTGCCTTCGGCCTGGCGCTGCTGGGCGGGCTGGGCATGGCGGCGCGGATCGCGGTGGCGTTCCGGATCGGCGCGGTCTGGCGCAGACTGGCCGACCGGGTTGGCGCAGCCTCCACCCTCATCGATCGCCTCCAGCCGGCGCCGCTGCCGGAGCGGCGCCCGCCCCCCGCCGAGCAGCATTCGCGTGCCGCAGCCGTTGCCGAGGCCATCGCGCGCATTCAGCGACAGGAAACGGCACATGCCGGCGGTGGCGGCGGTACCGGCGGCGGCGCCGCCGCGCCACGTACCCCAAGCGCCAGCAGCCTGTCCGACATGCCTTCCGGCACGTCGACGCCGCTCGGGCAAAGCCATCGCCGAACCCGCAGCCGGGTATCGGCCAGCGCCACACGACGGGACCGTAAGCAATGAAGAACAAGGCGCGTGAAGCGCTCGACGCCTATTACCGCGAAGCGGGCAGCTGGGCCGAGGACAATCGGGCGGCGCTGGGGCGTTCGCGCCGAACGGCATGGATCGTCGCCGGTGTCGCGAGCGCCATCGCGCTGATGGAAGCGGCCGCGCTGCTCGTGCTCACCCCGCTGAAGACGGTCGAGCCCTATACGCTGCTCGTCGACAAGCAGACCGGCTATGTCCAGGCGCTCAAGCCGCTGGACGCCCAGCAGGTCAGCGCCAATGCCGCGCTCACCCAGTCCTTCCTCGTCCAATATGTGATCGCACGCGAAGGGTTCGATGCCGCCACGCTCCAGACCAACTACCGCAAGGTGTCGCTGTGGTCCGAGGGCGATGCGCGCAAGGCCTATATCGGCTTCATGCAGGCGAACAATCCGAGCAGCCCGCTCGTCAGCCTGCCGCGCAGCACCGTGGTGGAAACGCGCGTGAAGAGCGTGTCGCCGCTCGGCAAGAACCAGGCCCTGGTGCGCTTCGACACCATCCGGCGGGACGCGAACGGCGCAGTCCAGCCGGCGCGTGCCTGGGTGTCGGTGATCCGCTATCGCTATTCGGGCGCGCCGATGAGCCTGGAGGACCGGTTCGTGAACCCCCTGGGCTTCGAAGTGGCCGAATATCAGCGCAACGCCGAGGCGCTGCCGCCCGCCGAGGCAGCACCCGCGCCGGCGCCAACCGCCGTGCCGTCGCCGATCCCCGCTCCCCGGCCGATGCCGCGTCCCACGCCTACGCCCGAACAGGTCCTATGAAGCGGGCGGCGCTGCTTCTGCTGATTGCGGCGGTGCCTGCACAGGCACAGGTACGCCCGCAGCCCGGCGCAGGCGATCCTCATATCCAGTCGGTGGAATATCGCCCCGATCAGGTGGTGTGGCTCGAGGCGGCCCCCGGCTATCAGCTGACCATCGAGCTGGCGTCGGACGAGCATGTCGAGAATGTCGCGCTGGGCGACAGCGGTGCCTGGCAGGTGACGGCCAATCGCCGCGGCGACCGGCTCTTCGTCAAGCCGGTGCGCGAGGGCGTGTCGACCAACATGCTCGTGGTCACCGATGCCCGGACGTACAATTTCCAGCTCTCGCCGCTTTCGGGCCAGTCCTCCGATGCCGCATGGTCGATCCGGTTCCGCTATCCGACAGTGGCCTCCGACCAGGGAAGCAACGCGGAACCGGCGGACAAGGTGATCGGCCGCTACAAGGTGCGCGGCAGCCCGGCGCTGCGCCCGAGCGGAATCCATGACGACGGCGTCCATACCTATGTCGAATGGCCCGAAGATCGGCCGCTTCCAGCCATCTATGCGATCAACGGAGGGGGGAAGGAGACGCTGATCAACGGCATGATGCGCGACGGACGCATGGTGATCGACAGCATCCAGGACAGGCTTATTTTCCGCATCGACAATCTCAGTGCGCAGGCGGTGCGCGTGGTGGAGCGTAAATGACCGCGACCTCGCCTCCGGATACGGATCCCCGCCCGGCCGCTGCCGCCGAGACCAGCATGCTGCCCGTCGTTGCTCGCCCGCGTTCCGGCCCACCCGCATGGGTGTTGGTGCTGATCGCGATCTGCATCGGGCTGGTCCTGTTCGTCTTCCTCGATGCCCGTCGCCTGGCGCTCACCGCCCCGGCCATACGCCCGCGCGCGAGCGAAGCGCTATCGGCGCCGTCGAATATTGCGCCGCTCTACATCCCGCCCGTGCCAGTGCCACTAGCTCCCGCCCCACAGGCACCAGCGCCGGAGCCGGAACCGGCGCCACTGCCGCCCGCGCGCGAGCAGAACCCGCCGGCATCGATACCCAGCATTCCTCCCCAGCCCTATTCCCCCCCGCCC